>DASXMJ010000130.1 GCA_036495685.1 Candidatus Binataceae bacterium
CTCGGCATAGAGCTGTCCGCTCTGCGTCAGATAGGCCTTGCGCTCCCCAAAGTAGTCGAGCTCGAACAGGTTGCTGGTGCCTTCGCACGAGGTGGGGGTCAGGATCGGCGCATCGAAGAGCACGAAGCCGCGCTCGTGAAAAAAGTCGCGGCAGGCCTGAACCACTTCGCTGCGAATACGCAGTACCGCGTGCTGGCGCGACGAGCGCACCCAGAGGTGGCGCTGGTCGAGCAGAAACGCGACGCCGTGTTCCTTGGGTGTGATCGGATAATCGCTCGAGGGTGCGACCTGGCGCACCTGCTTGGCGTTCAGCTCGATCCCCCCGGGCGCGCGCTGGTCGGCGCGCGCCGCACCCACAACCTCGAGCGAGGTTTCCTGTCCCATGTGATCGGCCGCGACAAAGGCCTCCTCGCCCAGGTCGGCTTTGGAAGCAACGCACTGGCAGATGCCGGTCCCATCGCGCACCAGCAGGAAATGGAGCTTCCCGCTCGAACGCTTATTGTAGAGCCATCCGCGCAGGGTCACTTCCTCGCCCAGGTGTTGCGCCAGATCCTCGATGTAAACAGTTGGCATGAACGACATTTAAGCACATGGGCACGAACGGACGAGAATTGTCGGGCGGCCGCAATTGATCGATCCGCACCCGCTGGTACCCCCGGTTTATAAACTGGTCCGCGAAAGGTACCTTTCAGGGTGGCGATGAACGCGTTCGACTTTGTGGTGCTGGCGGCGGTGGCGTTCGGCGCGCTCCATGGTTTGCGCAACGGCCTGCTTACAATGGGCACTTCGTTCGTCGCCCTGATAGCAGCGCTCTATCTCGCTTCGCTGCACTACGCCGAAACGGCCGCAATCATCGCCCACCAGTTTGGGACCAATCCCACGCTGGCCACCGTGCTGGGATACGTCGCAGTCTTTCTGGTGGTGTTTATCGCTGTGCAGTTTGTAGGCGGGATGATTGTGGGCGTGCTCAGGATGGCGAGCCTCGGGTGGATCGATCGGCTGGCGGGCGGATTCCTAGGGGGCGCAATTGCCGCTGCCGTGGCCGGACTCGCGGTCATGTTGCTGACCACCGTGTTACCGGCCAATGCCGCGCTGCTTCGCAACTCAGAGGCAGCACCGATGCTGCTCGCATACGATGCGACGCTGGTTCGCTATATTCCGGAAGAAGCCAAGGAGGCCTACCAGCGCAATCGTGACATCCTGATACGGGCTTGGGTTGCGGAAGCGAGTAAGCGCTCCTCAGGCAGCGCGCCGGCGGATTCCTCCTCGCCGACGGCGCGGTAGTGAGTGGCCGCACTAAAAAACAAGCTGCGGAGAGGTGACTCCGCAGCTTGTTCATTTACGGTCTGGTTGAGCGCTTATCAGGCCAGAGCGCCATCGACAGCCTTTACCAGGTGCCCCTTCGGTACGGCGCCGACAATTTGCTCCTTCACCTGGCCACCTTTGATGATGAGCAGATTGGGGATGCCGCGCACACCATAACGCGCGGGTGTTTGCGGGTTGTCATCGACGTTGATCTTCACGACCTTGAGACGCCCCGCGTACTCGTTAGCGAGATCCTCGACGATCGGTGCGATGGCGCGGCAGGGCCCGCACCACGGCGCCCAGAAATCGATCAGGACGGGCTCGGGTGATTTCAGCACTTCCTGCTCGAAGCTAGCGTCCGTAACATGAACGACTTTGTCATTGGCCATCGAACTCTCCTCGCCTGCGGCCTAGGCACCATGAAACATAAGCACGACTCCGGAGGCAATCAAGGTGCCACCGCAGACTTGGAGATCACCCGAATTTCATTGACTGAGACTCTCCCAGCGACTGTGATTCCGTGAAACCCGAGGTTTTTGGTGCCAAGCCGGAAACCTTGATCTGCACCAGGGAGCAGCTTTTTGCGTGGCCAAGTCCACGCTTGAGGGTGGGGAACAGGCGCGCGCTTGCAATCGCGATGGCTAGATCGACCATTGCTGCGGGCGATAATTTCCCGGCGAGCTTAAGGCGTAGTTCCTCAGCCTCCGGCAGGTTGGCCGAGACCGCGCGGCCAAAATCGAGATAGAGCCGGCGCTCGGCATCGAGGGTAACGCCCCCGGCCAGCGCCGACGAAATGATCGCGGGGCTTACGCCTTCGGCGAGCGCCCGGTTTACCGCGATCTGCAGGCAGGGACCGCAATCCTCGTGCTGCAAGGCTCCGATCGACGCCAGATAGCAGGCCTCGAGTGGCGCCGCCTTGCGATGCCTGGCGAAGGCAAGGAAGAGTGCGAATTTGTAGAAGGCGGCGGGCGATGCGCTCGCGATATCACGCATATAGTCGAGTTTCTCGCCGAACTTCCTTTCCGCGGCATCGATCAGGTGTGAGGTGATTCCCATAGTTTGCCTCCTGATCATTAGTGGTTTGAGGGGTTGAGATTCCGTCGCTCCTTTCCGGCTGTTCGCGCCACCAGGGACAACCCATCAGGGTCAGTCCGGGTATTATTCCAAATCCCCGGTTGGGCAGACTGCTACTGTCAATTTGTCGCGAGCAACCGCGCTGACCCGCTAGCGGGCGGCGGAATGCTGGGTCGCCGATTTATCGGCGAGCAGGCCCTGCGCGCCGCGCAGCGCCGCTTCGGTTTCGCGCAGCAGGTCCGTGAACACCTGTGCAGCGGGTTTGATTTCGCCGATCAGACCCGCACCTTGTCCGGTCGGCATGAAGGTCCGGTTTGGGTCCGCATCTTCGCCGTCGAGTCCCATATAGCCCATAACGCCGTTGCGCCGCGAAATCTGTCCTTGCATCGGGAACGGCTGAATCTTCGAAGGATCCTTTTCCCATTCAAGCGCGTATTGTGTGCGGGCGACGCGGCACGGCTTGCCCGTATAACAGCGGGTGCGCATCGTCGAATCATCACGCGCCTTCACGATTGATTCGCGGTACGCCGGCGCAGCCTGGGCCTCGGGCGTAGCAATGAAGCGCGTGCCAATCACCACTCCCTGCGCGCCGAGCATCAGCGCCGCGGCGATTTGGCTGCCGTGAGCGATACCGCCCGCCGCCAGCACCGGGAGTTTGACGGCGCGCAGCATCTGCGGCACCAACGAGATCATTCCGATTTCACCCGTATGACCGCCCGCCTCGGTTCCCTGTGCAACGACGATGTCGGCGCCTGCGGTCTGCGCCTTCTCGCCGTGGTGCACCTTGCCGCACATCACGGCGACTGTCATGCCGTGCTCGTGCATGGTCTGGATGAACTCGCTTGGCACGGCGAGACCGGCTACGAAGATGCGCACCTTCTCCTCGATAAGGACCGGCATATGGGGGCGCATCATGTCGGGAATGGGAGCAAGCAGATCGACCGCGAACGGCCGGTCGGTGAGTTCACGGGTCTTGCGAATTTCCGCGCGCAACAGGTCTGGCGACAGCGACGCAGCTCCAATCACGCCGAGACCGCCCGCATTGGAAACTGCGGCGACCAGTTTGTGCATTGCGACTCCGCCCATCCCGGCCAGCAGAATCGGATATTTGATTCCAAAGTAATCGCAAATCGGCGTGTGCAACATGGAAGGATTCTCCTGCGTGAGCCGCGTCAAATCGCTGGCCCCGGTTCGATTCCTATACTTTGCGTCTAATCGCGCAAGCAAGCGCGGCACCGAACCCCTTTCCTTTCGGCTTGGCGAGCCCCTGCTCTGTGGTACTGGACTTGGCTAAAGACCTACAATCGGTTTCGAAATTCTACCCAGCGCTATTCTACTCTCGGGGGAAGGATATGAAATGCGCGAAGAGACTCCAGATTGATTGGTCGTCCTTTCACTCAATTACCTGCGGTCAAGTCACCCGCGCTCTTTTCCCTCGGCTCCTACTAATTCTCGCGATTCCGATCTTGCTGGGGAGCCTCCTCCAGGCCTGCGGCGGTGGTGGCGGCGGTCCGGCCCCATCAAACGTCACCTCCGTTACGATCGACCCGG
>DASXMJ010000131.1 GCA_036495685.1 Candidatus Binataceae bacterium
CTCAGTGGCCAACCGTCCGTTCAGCGCCGCGACCTCGTCGACCACCGCCAGCCCGGCGCGCACCGCGCGCTCGGCATCGTCCTCGTGCGCCTGCGGCCAGCCGAAGTACACCATCAGGCCATCGCCCAGATACTTGGCGACATGCCCGCCGAAGCGGGTGACCGCCGCGGCGGCGGTGCGCTGGTAGTGCGCGGCGATCTCGCGCCAGTCTTCGGCATCTAGCTGAGCCGCGATCTCGGTGGACCCGACCAGGTCCGAGAACAACACCGTCAGATGGCGGCGCTCGCCATCGTCCGAGGCCGCCGCCCCGCGTGCCTTCGCGGGGGTGGGTATTCTGGCGGTGGGTTGTGAAGGCGCGGGCGGCTGGGCAGGACCGTTACTGGCCACCAGCGCAGCACCGCAATCCCCGCAGAATCCCTTGCCCCCCGGATTGTCCGCACCGCAGCGCGCACAACGATGCGCCAATGCGGCGCCGCAATCGCCGCAGAAGCGATTTTCTTCGGAGTTCTCCGCACCGCAGTTCGAACAACGCATTGGTAGCGACGCACCCGCCTTGAGTATCGCGATTCACTGCACAAATTGAAATTGGGCCTTGGTCCAAGGCTGGCGAAGTCCGTTCAGATTGGGGCTTCGTAGCTACGGATTTGCCTCGACTGCAACGTGCCTGGCGAAGTCCACAGAGACGAGAGGGACCTTTCCCCTGACTCAGCTTTTTGGTGCTTCATCAATTTGGCACACGACACCACCAACGATCCCGAATGGTGCTCACCAATGCTAGATAGTCAAAACTGTCGCACCCGCGGCCGTCGAAGTGTACGAATCACCGACGAAGACTACACTGATAGAAATCGTAAGAGTCGTTTTCGGTGGTGCGCTATCCCAAGATGAGACACCATGCTGGCTAGCAATTCCGCGCTCATCGCTATAATCGTCATCTGGCGTGAGCGTCACTGACGCGCATGGAGGGACCAATGCGCTGTTCAATCAACCAGCAAAGGTATAGAGCGCTTTCCATAGCGCTTGCTGCCGCTTTACTGATTTCCACTTCCCCGCTGGCGGGGCTGGCTCGCGGTGAGGAGTCTGCATCTACTTCAAAGCCCGAGTCGCAGAGCACAGCTGCAACCACACCGGGGCCGGCGCCCGGTGAAGCTACGCCAGAGGAATTGGAGGAGCTGGTGTCACCCATCGCTCTCTATCCAGACCTGCTGGTGGCACGCATCCTGGTCGCGTCTACTTTCCCTACCCAGATAGTGGAAGCCCAGCGATGGCTTGAGCAGAATCCGAACCTCAAGGGCGATCAGTTCGCGGAGGCAGTAAACGCGCAGCCCTGGGACCCCAGCGTCAGATCACTGGCGCAGTTCCGTGACGTACTCAAAACGATGAATGACAGTCTGTCTTGGACCTCCGCATTGGGAGAGGCGTACTACAACCAGCCTGATGACGTCATGGACGCTATTCAGCGACTTCGCAATCGGGCGGTGAAGGCGGGAACGTTGAAGGACACCCCACAGCAGAAAGTCGAAACCAAGGCTGCGTCTCCGGAACCGGCGGAGGGCGGCGGCGCTCCGGAGGGCGGCGCCACACAGCAGCAAACTGTGGTCATTGAGCCTGCACAGCAGAACACGGTGTACGTTCCTCAATACAATCCTACGACGGCGTACGGGGCGCCGGTCGCGGCGCCTGTCGGGTACGCCGCGCCCGCCGGTTACACCGGCACCGAGATGCTTACAACCGGACTTCTTTCCTTCGGAGCCGGAATGGGGCTCATGGCCCTGATTAACGAAGGCGACGACGACTGGGGTTGCGGTTGGGACGGGGGAGGAGGAGGAAATACGGTCAATTACAACAAAAACGTTTACGCCAATCGCGGCAACAACTACCCAAGAAGCGCACAAGGACAGGCACGACAGGGTTCCCGACAGGCTCGGCGAGACACCCGCCAGACCGGGCGCAACCCTGGTGCGACCCCCTATGCAGGCGCGGGCCGTGGCGGAGGCGCTACGAGGCCCACGGCACGGCCCTACAATGCTGCCAGCGCCAGGCCGTATCGGTCGGGTGGCCCCGGTGGGGGCAAACCAACATTCCCCAAGGCCAGTACCCTGCCTGCAAACGCGGGTTTGGGCGGGGCGTCCGCCGCTGGGCGAGGCGCGGGGACCGGAGGGCGGGGCGCGGGGCAAGGGGCCCTTTCAAATCAGCGACAAAATCGCGCCCAGCAGCAGCGCGGCTATGGGGCAAACACCCCGAATCGAAGCACCCAGGGAGGCCGCAGTGGCGCCTTCGGCGGCTACGGATCTGGGGGACGTACGCAAGCGGCGGGGAATCGGGGACGATCAAGTCTTGGCGGACGAGGGGGTGGGGGGGGCGGTGGTCGACGAGGCGGTGGTGGTGGAGGAGGTGGGGGCAGGCGCGGTGGTGGCGGCGGTGGGGGTCGAGGCCGGCGCTAGGGAGGAGGTTGGTCACCGATCATGAAAATCCACAAACGCAAATCCTCTAATTTGGAATCGAGGGAAATGCCGATGCGATTGACTGTTGGAAAGCTCGGCACAAGGGTCGCTGAACTTGCGGTTCTGATGTTGGCGATTTTGTCCATCTCGTCACATCCACCGGCTTTTGCGGCGACAAGCCAATCGGAGCCCCGAGTATTCAGGTCACCGGGCTCCGCCGCGGCCGCCCTTGTCGAAGCTGCCAGGACAGATGATTTGAAGGAGATGACCACGATTCTTGGCTCCGACGCCAAGGAAATAATCTCTAGCGGAGATCCGGTCGCCGACAACAATGCGCGCGAGGAATTCACGCGGCGCTACGATCAAATGCATCGGCTCACGTACGACGACCAGGGACGGGTGATATTGTACATCGGCGCCGAGAACTGGCCGTTGCCTATTCCTATCGTAAAGCGCGGCGACGGGTGGGCCTTCGACTCAGCGGCGGGTGAAGAGGAGATGCTCTATCAACGCGTGGGTAAGAATGAATTGTTCACGATTGATGTTCTTGAAGAACTCGCCGATGCCCAACTGGAATACGCTGATCGAGAGCGTGATGCCTCGGGGGTAGCGCAGTACGCACAAACGATCTTCAGCTCCCCAGGCAAGAAGAACGGTTTGTATTGGGCCGCCAAGGAAGGTGAGCCAGAAAGCCCGATCGGCCCACTTATAGCCGATGCCACGGCCGAAGGATATCAGCGTGACCCCAGCGGTCGTGCTGCACCTTTCCACGGTTACTATTACAAAGTGCTAACCGGGCAGGGCGCCGACGCTCCGGGCGGCGCATCGGACTACATAGTCGACGGAAAAATGACACGCGGCTTTGCTTTCCTTGCGTACCCTGCGGACTATCGGGCGTCGGGGGTGATGACATTCATGATCGATAAGGCCGGCGTTGTGGTCGAGAAGGACTTGGGCCCCGATACGGAGAAGCTCGCACCAGCTATTACCACCTTCAATCCCGATTCAAGTTGGTTCGAGCTGCAAGAGTCGGAGGACTAGGAATACGGAGGTCACGGCCAGTTCGATAGGAAAAGCGATCAACACTCCTCAACTGACGCGAGCCGCTGGCGCTTTACTCGCGGCGCGATCATCGCAGTTGAGAGGGAATCAGGAAACTCGGATGATCGTTACCGGGAGAGGCCGCGCGAAGACGTCAACGAGCCCCCGAAAGGTCTGAAACTGCTCGACTCCCCATCCGATGGGGCCGTTTACCCGGTGGGCCGCCGTGGCGAAGGTAGCGTGTCTTGCCGGAATGTTCTGAGTTCCGGTTCATTCTTCAAGGCAAACTGCACTGCGCTTCGGACCGAAGGATGGAAGTTTTTTGCACCAATCCGATCCCACGAGCCTGCGCGGACCAGATGCTCGCGCAGCTCGGCCTTCGCGCGCGCCACTACAAAGCTCATCCCTTTAGAGGCTAGCTCGGAGCGAACCTCCTCCAGCGCATCGAGTCCGGTGATGTCAATCACGCTGATCGCTTCCATGTCAAAAATGAAGAGTCGGACAGGCTGGGCGGACCTCGCGACCGCCCGTCGAACGCGCTGCTTGAAATAGTCAGCATTGAAGAACAGCAAAGCTGCGTCGAATCGATAGATCAAAACCCCGGGAATGGTTTGCGCACCGTCATATTCACTGATGTCGGTAAAGCCATCCACACCAGGCACCTGACCAAGTATCGCGTCGTGGGGGCTGGACGCACGGACCAGCAGCAACGCGACGCTAAGCGCTATTGCCAGCGCTATTCCGGGCAGTACTCCAATCGTCGCGACACCCAAAGTCGCAACTGCGGAAAGAACAAATTCCGCTCGGCTAATACCCCAGATCCTTCGAAGAGTCTGAAAATCGAAAAGCGAAACCCCGGCCAGTACGAGTACCGCGCCAAGCGAAGCGTTGGGAATATACGCGAGCGGAGCGGTACACCCGACAAGAACCAATGCCATTATAGTCGCCGCGGTTAGACCGCTCGCCTGAGATCGACCCCCGGTAAGATCATTTATCGCGGTACGCGAATCCGCACCCGCGATCGGGAAGCCGCTGGAGAGCCCCGACGCAATATTCGCGATGCCGAGTGCGATGAATTCGCGATCCGCCTGCACCTCGTACCCGTTGCGCACAGCAAAGCTCTTTGCCGTTATCATCGAGCTACAGAAAGATATCAGAGCAATTCCTACAGCGTCGGGTATGATTTGGGCGGCGTCCGAAAAGAAACCGCGATGGAAGTGCGGCAAGGAGAAGCCCGCGGGAACCGCACCCATTCTCGCCACCGGCCACTTTTCGGAGTCCAGCAGGACCATCATTGCAATTCCGCCGCATACCCCAACGAGCGGCCCTGGCACGCGTGGTGCTACGCGTCCAACCAGGTAGATGAGTACCAGCGTAAGGACGCCAACGATCAAGGTTGGAAAATGAGTCTGCCCGATCTTCGAAACAAAATCGGCAATCCGCAGGAAGAACCCGGTATCGGTACGCACGTGGAGTCCAAACAGCTTACCGAGTTGACCGCTGATGATGACCAGCCCCATGCCGTTGAGAAACCCGACCAGGATTGGACGCGATAGAAAGTTGGCCAGCCCTCCCAGGCGCAGCAGGCCGCCGACCACACAAAGAGAGCCCACCACCACCGACAAGGTGATGGAGAGCTCGAGGTGACGAAGTGAATTGCCCATCGCCACAGGCGCGAGTGACGCAGCGACCAGAGCGCAGGTCGCTGCGTCGGGACCCACGATCAGCTGAGGCGAGGAACCGAACAGCGCGTAGGCGACCAGCGGGAGAATACTCGCGTACAGTCCTACAACCGGAGGAAAACCGGCTAATTCGGCATAGGCAAGCGCGGTCGGGATCTCAACCGCGGCTATTGCCAGCCCGGCAAGCAGGTCCGTGCTTTTGACGGTTCTTGGCAGCAATACGGTTCTCCGGGCACTTCCGATAGTTTAGAAGTTACCGGTCGGACCAATACAGAG
>DASXMJ010000132.1 GCA_036495685.1 Candidatus Binataceae bacterium
CGTCAGCGCCTCATCAACGCCAGGATGGCCGACACGAGCAGGCTCAGAATGATGCAGGTAGCCAAGGGAAAATAGAAGCTCGTATTACCCCGTCGAATATAGATATCCCCTGGAAGCCTGCCGAGATACGGTACTCGTCCCAGGGCCCACAACAACGCGCCCGCTGCGATGAGCAGAAAACCCAGAACAACAAGTCCTTTCCCAAGCGGCGCCATCGGAAAAACCGCCGTTCCAATTGTATAAGACCGCGCCCTTCCGCAACACGGTCTGACACCGGAGGCTGGGCCCGGCTCAACGCCATCGGGACTAGGAGGAGTTCCGCTGGGTTTGCGCCATCCTGGGATCTAGAGGGGCTATCGCTTTGCTCCGCTCAGCCAGCTAGCGCGCGAGGTAGCCGCCGTCTACCAGCAGCGGGCAGCCCGTCACGAATGATGACTCGTCCGAGGACAGAAACAGGATTGCGTTGGCTATCTCCTCGGGCTGAGCGTTGCGTCCGATGGGTTCCGACGCGACCGCCGCACGCCAAAACTGCGCGGTCTCTTGCGGCGTCGCGCGCTTGACGATGTTAGTTTCGACGTTTCCTGGACATACGCAGTTGACTCTGATCCCGTCGGCTGCATAGCGACTCGCCAGTGACTTGGTGAGCTGCAGAGCGCCGGCCTTGGTAACGTTGTAGGCAAACGTACTGGCGCCGTCCATTTCCTGTCCGATAAATGACGAGATCGAGGCCAGGTTCACTATCGAGCCGCGTTTGCGGACCAGCATGTGGGGGATCACATGCTTGCAGCACAGGAACATGCTCTTAAGGTTGATGTCCATTAGGCGATCCCACTCCGCCACGGTCATCTCGGTGATGTCCTTAAGAAAGTGGATGCCGGCGTTGTTGACGAGAATGTCGATTTGCCCGAATGCCGATACGGTCTCGGCCGCCAGCGCAATCGAGGTCTGCTCGCGAGAGACATCGCCGACTACGCCTCTGCAGCTGCTAGCGCCGATCGGCGAGGTCACCCGCTCAAGCCCTGCTGCGTCGACGTCGTTAAGAACCAGCCGGGCACCCTCACGTGCAAACAGCGTGGCGGTGGCGCGTCCAATCCCGCTGGCGGCGCCGGTCACGACCGCGACTTTGTCCCGCAGCCGCATGCCCCCTCACCTAGTGGACCTGTTGCTTGCTCGCTTCACGGGCAGCAGCCGACTCCTTGATGATCTTTTCCGCAACCGGAGGAGGCGCCTCTTCGTAGTGCGAGAAATGCTGCTCGAAGGAACCGCGCCCCGAGGTAATCGAGCGGAGGTCGGGCGCGTATTTGAGCACTTCGGACATCGGCACCATCGCTTTGATGATCTGACCATGGCCCTTGGTGTCCATCCCCAGTACCTTACCGCGTCGTGAATTCAAGTCGCCGATCACGTCGCCCATGCACTCGTCGGGGCAGGAAACTTCCAGCGCCACCATAGGCTCAAGGATGATCGGCTTGGCTTTTTCCAGCGCAGCCTTGAAGCCCATCGACGCGGCGATCTGAAAGGCCATGTCAGACGAATCGACCTCGTGATAGCTGCCGTCAAAGACCGTTACTTTGACGTCGAGGAGCGGATAGCCCGCGAGAAATCCGTCCACCAGCGTGTTACGAACGCCCTTCTCCACCGAGGGGATGAACTGACGAGGGATCGACCCGCCAACAACCTTGTCCTCGAACTCGAACCCTTTTCCGCGCGCGAGCGGTTCGATTTTGAGCCAGCAGTCGCCGTACTGACCGCGACCCCCCGATTGACGCTTGTACTTTCCCTGGGCCTCGGCGCGCCCTTTGATGGTTTCCTTGTAGGGAACCTTGGGCGACTGAAGTTCAACTTCTACATTAAATTTACGCTTCAGCTTTTCGACCGTGACCTCAATGTGCATCTGGCCGGTCCCCGACAGGATGATCTCATGGGTCTGCGCGTCGCGATGCATCTCCAGCGCGGTATCTTCCTCCACCAGCTTGTGCAGGGCGGCCGATGCTTTCTCTTCGTCGCCCTTCGATTTGGGACGAATGGCGAAGGAAATTACCGGCGCGGGATGGACCGGAGGGTCAAACAGGACCGGTGCCTTCTCATCGCACAGGGTGTCGCCGGTAGTGGTGTCTTTTAGCTTGGCCACCGCGACAATCTCACCGGGTAAGGCGGAGGTCAGCGGAGATTGCTTTTTACCTTCCAGCCGCAACAGTTGACCGAAGCGCTCCTTTGACTCGCGGGTCGCATTGAAGACCGTCGCGTCGCTTTGTGCGCGTCCCGACACCACCCGAAAGATCGAGAGCTTTCCCGCAAAGGGATCGATCACGGTTTTGAATACCAGCGCGGAAAAGGGCGCGCTCGGATCTGCCGCGCGCTCCTGCTGCTCGCCGTTGGTAGGATGCTGCGCCTTTTGGCCAGGGCGTTCATTGGGGGACGGTAAGAGCGTGGTGATCGCATCCAGCAGAGGTGCGATACCGACATTCTTGGTGCCGGAGCCACAAAACACCGGGGTCAGCTTGCCCGCGGCGACCGCGGCATGGAGTGCGTGCCGCACTTTCTCGTCAGGAAGAGTGCCCTTGTCGAGATATTCTTCGAGAAGCTCGTCGTCGGTCTCCGCGACTGACTCCAACAAGGCGTTGCGAGCCCGCTCGGCGGGTTCCTTGAGGTTCGGCGGAACCTCCTCTTCGCGGGACTTGCCGGTATTGTCAGCGTATAACAGGGCCTTCATCGCGAGCACGTCGACAACGCCGCTTAGTTGGGCCTCTTCGCCGATAGGCAAGGTAAGGACGACGGGCTTGGCCTCCAGGTGGGATTCCAGATCTTTCAAGGCCGCAGCAAAGCTGGTGCGCTCGCGATCGAGCCGCGAGACAAACGCGAGCCGGGGTATACCCGCTTCGCTCAGCATGGTCCAAATCTTTTCGGACTCCACCTTAATGTCGGCGCCTGGCGACACCAGCAAAACCGCCCCATCCACCGCCTTTAGGGTGTTGAACGTCTCGGGAAGGAAAGCGCTGTATCCCGGCGTATTGGCAAGGATTACTTCGGTGCGCTTCCAGTTGAGGTGATGAAAGGAGGAACTGATGGTTACTTTTCGCTGCAGTTCCTCAGGCTCGAAATCCATAACCCCGCTGCCATCGTCGGGACGTCCCAGCCGGGTAGTTGCACCCGCCGTGAACAGCATCGCCTCGGCCAGCTGGCTTTTTCCGGCGCCGCCTTGCCCGACCAGCGCGATGGTTCGCAGGCGTCCGATTTCCTCAACAGCCATATGGGACTACCTCTCCAAAAGAAATTCCGTCCGAACCGTCGCGCACTCACAGCCGCGACGAGCTTGCGGACCTGGCTCATCATCACATCGTTCATCCGGCCGAGTCAGTCGTACGTGCCCTCGAGACTGACGTCACCCGCTAAAATTCTGCGCATGACGTTTCCCACATCGAGGAGCAGCGCGCCCTCGGCATCGATTCCGCGCACCACGCCGGACTCGCGCCGAGGGCCATCAACCACCGTCACCCGCCTCCCGGTCAAGGCCGAAAAGCGTTCCCACTCGGGGCGGACGGCAGCGAAGCCGCGCGTCACGATTTCCATATAGCGATAGTCGAGCAGGGTGAAAAGCGAATTCGCAATGGCGATTCGGTCACACGGATGGCCCACCGCAATGCGTAGTGAGGTTGCCTTATCGCGCAGCTCCGGAGGAATGTCGCCCTCGGCGAGATTCACGTTGATCCCGATTCCCAGCAACACACAGTCGAGTTTCTGGCCGGAGTTGGTGAGTGCCTCCGCGATGATGCCGCCGCATTTGCGTCCCTTGAGCCACACATCGTTGGGCCATTTGAGGGACACTAGCCCGTGAGCCTCGCGCTCCAGCGCCTGCGCCGCGGCGACCCCGGCCATGAGGCTAAGCCGAGGAACCTCGGGGAGCGCGATCGCGGGACGCAGGATGGTCGTAGCGTAGAGATTCACCCCCGCAGGCGAATGCCACGACCGACCCAACCTGCCGCGTCCCGCCGTCTGCAGCTCCGCAATGACAACCGTGCCCTGCGCGGCGCCGTCGGCCGCGAACGCACGAGCGGTCTGCTGAGTGGAATCGAGTTCCTCGAAGTAATGGATCCGACATCCAATTCGGCCCGGCTCTCCGTTTTCGAGCGACTGATATGGGTTGGCGGAACTCATCGGAATCCGCGGCAGAAGCCGCACAGTCAGGCGTCTTCGATTCTCATGCTGAGATCCATCGCACGCGCCGAATGGGTTAGCGCTCCCACCGAAATCAAATCGACCCCGGCCTCGGCGATCGACCTGACAGTCTCGAGGGTCACGTTGCCGGACACTTCCAGCCTGATCCCGGCCCCCGCCTTGCTCCGCGCGCGGCGGATTTCATCGACCGTCATGTTGTCCAGGAGGATCGCATCGGCGCTTGCTCTGCACGCCTCCTCCACCTGCTCGAGCGTCTCGCACTCGACCTCAACCAGGAGGGTGTGCGGAGCAAATCTGCGCGCGCGGTCGATTGCCCGGGTTATCGAACCCGCGGCAGCAATATGGTTGTCCTTGATCAAAATTCCGCTGTCGAGTCCGAAGCGGTGATTATGCCCGCCGCCGGTCCGTACCGCGTATTTCTCTAGGGCGCGCAGGCCTGGATGGGTCTTGCGCGTATCGATGATCTTCGCAGCGGTGCCTGCCACCGCCTCAACGAACTTATTGGTCAGAGTTGCTACTCCGGAGAGCAGTTGAACGAAATTCAGCGCGACGCGCTCGCCGGTCAGCAAACCGGCGAGTTCGCCCGCGTACTCTCCAACTACCATGCGGGACTTAACCCGGGACCCTTCCTCCGCGACCCTTATCACTTGGGGTTGCGAGTCGGTCATCGCGAACACGCGCGCGAAGATGAACCCGCCGGCGAAGATCATCTCGGGCTCCTTGACAATTATTCGTGCCCGTCCGCGTTTCCCGCTGGGAACCGTCGCCTGAGTGGTGAGATCTCCGTGACCAACGTCCTCGGCCAGGGCGCGTTCGATTGCGCTGTCGAGCTCAGTGAAGCTTACAAGTTCCATGAGATACCGGTCTGGGCGATGCGCCCGCTAAGCCCTAGAGCGGTTGCCGCAATAAGCGCAAGGCGCCGGGTCTATTCGGAGGCCCTTTCGAATTGTCGCACCTGTTCGCTTAGCAGGCGAGATTGGCTTTCCAGTTCCGCAGCCCTCTCGCGAATCTGGTCCTGCATTTCCGGCGCGGCCTTCGCCTGGAACTCCGGATTGTTCAACCGAGCCAGATGCTGGCGGTGATGCGCGACGACTTCGTCAAGCTTCTTCCGGGCGACCCCAAGCGCCTTTGCAAAATCGAACCCATCGGGAGCTAGCACCGCAATTTCACCCCATGGTAGTACGGCCGGTACCGCGCCCCGAGGCAGGGTTTCATTCGACGAGACTAACTCCACACTCTCGGCCTTCGCCATCGTGAGCGCATAGGGTTTCCAGATCGCAAATTCCGCGCTCAGGTTGACGTTGGCTGCGGCCCGGATGACTACGCGCACGCGCTGCCCCGGATGATAGCCGAGCAGCGAGCGCAGCGAGTTGATCGCTTCGGTCGCGGCGATGCAATGATCCATCGCTGCGGTCTCGGCGGCGCTCATCCATGACTCCGAGAACGCATCCGGAAATTTCGCGACCGCCAAATGCTGGCTTAAGTTTTTCTCCGCCAGGTAAGGTCGCAGCACCTGCCAGATCTCTTCGCTGATGAATGGCATGAAGGGATGCAGCACACGGAGCATCCGATCGAAGCAGGTCACGAGCACCCAGCGAGCCTGCGCCTGCCGCTCGCCGCCCGCTTTGAGGGGCTCTTTTGACAGCTCGATGTACCAGTCACAGAACTCATGCCAGATGAAGGTATAGACCGCCATCGCTGCAAGGTTGAACTCGTATGCGTCGACGGCGCGCGTAACTTCGCGGACCGTCGCGTCGAGGCGCCCAAGAATCCAACGTTCCGCCAAACCGAGTTGTGCGCGGCCGGGTGATGGTAGCGGCCGTGGCGCCCCATCGAGGTTCATCATCGCGAAGCGCGCGGCGTTCCAGACCTTGTTGGCGAAGGCGCGCGCCGCGGCAAAACGCTCGTGAGAAAGGGTTACGTCCCCTTTTTGACTGGCGAGCTGCGCCAGGGTCAGGCGTACCGCATCGGTGCCGTACTGGTTCATCAAGTCCAGGGGGTCGACCACGTTGCCCTTGGACTTGGTCATCTTCTTGCCGTACTCGTCACGTACCAGCGTGGTTATGTACACGTCGCGGAACGGCACGTCGTCCATAAATTCGAGACCCAACATCATCATCCGCGCGACCCAGAAGAAAATGATGTCGAAACCGGTTATCAGCAGGCTGGTGGGGTAGTACTTGCGCAGCTCGGGCGTTTCATCGGGCCACCCGAGGGTCGAGAAGGGCCACAACCCCGAGCTGAACCAGGTGTCGAGAACATCTTCGTCCTGAACCAGGTCGGTCCCGCCGCATTCCTCGCATTTTTGTGGGCGCTCCGGCGCAACGGTCAGATGGTTACAGCGGTCGCAACGAAAAGCGGGAATCCGATGGCCCCACCACAGTTGGCGCGAGATGCACCAGTCGTGGATGTTTTCCATCCATTCAAAGAAGTCCTTCCTGTACCGCTCGGGGTAGAAGGTAGTGCGCCCGTCGCGGACCGCCGCCATGGCCCGTTGAGCCATCTCGCTCACGCGCACGAACCACTGCTCGGACAGAAGCGGTTCCACGACCGTATCGCAGCGCGAGCAGGTACCGACGCTGCTGCGGTGCGGCTCGGTCTTTTCGAGCAACCCCTGCGCGCGCAGGTCTGCGACGATCTGCGTACGCGCCACTTCTCGCTGGAGACCGTTGTATACGCCTGCGTTCTCGTTCATCCGGCCCTGCGTGTCCATGACGGAAATCTGCTCGAGGTCATGCCGCCTACCGATTTCGAAATCATTGAAGTCGTGTCCCGGCGTGACCTTGACCGCCCCGGTGCCGAACTTAGGATCCACCGCCGCGTCGGCGATGACTTTGATTTCGCGTCCGATCAAGGGCAGGCGCAGTGTCTTGCCGACCATCGATTGGTAGCGCTCGTCGCCAGGACTAACCGCGACCGCGGTATCGCCCAGCATCGTCTCGGGACGCGTCGTCGCAACCGTAATCGACCCGCCGCCATCTGCAAACGGATAGCGGATAAACCACAAGCTCGATTGGACTTCCTTGTGGTCGACCTCGAGATCGGACAGCGCACTCTCGCAGCGCGGGCACCAATTGATGAGCTTGCGGTCGCGGTAGATCAGACCGCGTTTGAAAAGCTCCACGAAGACCTTGCTCACCGCCCGCGAGAGACCCGCATCGAGGGTGAAGCGCTCGCGGCTCCAATCGCAGGAGGCGCCCAGGCGGCGGAGCTGCTGGAGAATTCGCCCGCCTTTCTCCTCTCGCCACTGCCACACGCGATCGAGAAATTTGTCGCGGCCAAGTTGATGGCGATTTCTGCCGTCCTTGGCCAGATCTTTTTCGACTGCGTTCTGGGTGGCGATGCCCGCGTGGTCGGTGCCGGGCAACCACAGCGTGTTGTAACCCTGCATCCGGCGCATGCGCACGATCACATCGTGAAGGGTCGCGTTCAGCGCGTGACCCAGATGCAGCTGCCCGGTGACGTTGGGTGGCGGAATGACCATCGAAAAAATTGGTCCCTCGCGTTGCGGATCCGCTTTGAAGTAGCCGAGATCAATCCAGGTCTGAAACCATCGCTCCTCGGCTGCCTTTGGGTCGTATGTCTTTCCCAGCTCCATCGCGCTCGGTCCCTAGTCACTCACAAGTCATAAAAAAGGGCGTCTGTCGCCCTCTGCGAAATCATATTGGCGGCGCGAATATCCCTCAAGCAGCCTGTATAAGCGACGAATTCAACTTGGTCGAGTGCAACAGAATCCGGCTTGTAAAGTTGCCCTGCTTGGTAATATGGTGCCGCAAAGCCTGATTCTCTGGGACAGGCCGCAGACCTTTCGGAGGGGAAGCTTCATGCGAGGATTAATCCAAAGACTGGGTATCGCGGCGGTCTGGGGGACTCTCGTGATCGCGGGAGCAGTGGCCGGCTGCAGCTCGATGAGTTCCAATCACGTCGATTGCAACGTCGTCAAACTTCAGCAGCAAGCCGGGCGCTCAGACTCTGAAATCGCCTCCGCTCTGGGTGCTAGCGTCAGCGACGTCGCCACTTGCCATGGTCCGGAAAAGTCTGGCAATGCGAGTTCTTCCGGCGGACCCGGACCCTATTAAGCCGCTGGTTTCGAATTTCGTCGCACTTGGCGAAGAATTCGAACTCGAATCGTTTTAAGCCTGGAGCCGCTAGTTCGCCCCCTTCCCGTTCTGGGAAGGGGCCGCAGCGTCGGATTGATTTGCACGCTCCCGCTCTTTTCCAGTTTGGTCATATCGTCAACCTGGCCGCATCCGCGCGTAGCGGAGTGCAGTGCTGTCGAAATGTCACCAAGGCTAGGGTTGCTTTAGGACCTCATCGTCACGCCGAGATGGACAAAGGCTTAGCTCTCCGGATGTAATCGCGTTCGGCGATTGCCAGGATTACAACTGATTCCGGCCCGCCCGCAGCCTGTCGAATCTCGGTGCACCTTGAAGGCTTCGCCTTGGATAACGATCGGATGACCCTAGACGTACTGAGAATCACTCGACTAAAGAATCGATCAATCAGCTCAAAGGCTCCATCGGAATAGGCAGAGGGGGAAAGCTGGGAGATTCGATGACACGTTTGCGTTCAGGCAATCGACCGAGGATCACTTGCGACCAGGTCGGTATGCTCGTCAAGTACGCGACGATGGTTCGAAGCTGCTAGCATCGCTAAGTACCTTCGAAATACTCGTAGGACTAGGGTGGGAGATAGCGATGGGCACGCTTGATGGAAAAGTCGCAATCATCACGGGAGCCGCGCGCGGTCAGGGCGCCACAGAGGCACGGCTATTCGTCGCGGAAGGCGCGCGCGTAATGTTGACCGACGTATTACCGCAGGGCGACGCCGTCGCGAAAGCACTCGGCGACCTCGCGGCTTTTGCAAAGCAAGATGTGGGAAGTGCGGCGGACTGGGAGCGCATCGTCAAATCGACAACCCAGCGCTTTGGCCGACTGGATATCCTGGTCAACAATGCCGCCATCTACAGGATGCGATCGCTGCTCGACACGACCGATGAAGAACTCGACGAGATCACGCGCGTTAACCAGCGCGGACCCCTCTTGGGGATGCGTACGGTGGCGCCCGCAATGCGTGCGGGAGGCGGAGGATCGATCATCAATATCTCGTCGGGCGCGGGACTGAGGGGCGTTCGTAACATGATTGCTTACTCCACGACCAAATGGGCGGTACGCGGAATGACAAAGTGCGCTGCGCTCGAGCTTGCGCCCTATCGCATTCGCGTGAACTCGGTGCATCCGGGCATTATCGAAACTCCAATGCTGGAGGAGAATCCGGCCGCACTGAACCAGGCGATGGTGCGTGCAACTCCGATCGGGCGCATCGGACAGCCAGAAGACATTGCACGGATGGTGCTTTATCTGGCGTCAGACGCGGCCGGCTTCATCACCGGCGCGGAGTTCTCGGTCGACGGCGGCGGAGCGGTCTAGGCCCCATCTTTCAGAAATCGCGACCGCTGCCGACAGATCAAGCCGCCAGCGATTGCTGAGCTGATTCGGCGGCTTTTTGCACCGGGATGGCTTCGTTAGCTGCGGGCGAGTCTTAATTCGTGGAATTCGGCGCGCTCGGAAAGGCAGGAAAGTCCCGGAAATTCCAATAAATAATGGTCGATCCGTGGTCTTCAGGAAAGATGGCTTAAGTGAGTGAGCTATCCAGCTTGGGGTTGGTGCGAGAGGGGGGACTTGAACCCCCACGAAGTTGCCTTCACAAGGTCCTGAGCCTTGCGCGTCTGCCATTCCGCCACTCTCGCGCGCGTCGGAGTCTTTAGCATTTACCCGGCATCAATTGCTGATTCAAGCCGTGACCCGCACCGGGACGCTGACTTGTGATGAGTCGCGCGGTCCCGCACAATTTCGGGTGCGATGAGCGAAAGAGTCAGCGGGGCCATCGATTTGGCGCCGGCTTCGCGTGCCGATTCGCTCGCGCTCGATCTGAGCGCCGGCGATGGGCTTTCGACGCGAATCTTGAGGCAGCGCGGGTGGCGCGTGATCCCGACCGAACGCAAGGTTTCGCGGCCGGGCTGGGTTGCCGCCGACCTGATAAGCGACCTGCCCTTTCGCAGCGAGAGCTTCGACCTGGTACTGCTGCTCGAGGTGATAGAACACCTCCCCGACATTCCGCATTCGCTGCGGGAAATCGCACGCGTGCTCAAGCCCGGCGGCACTGCGATCGTTACGACCCCCAACCGGCTGAATGTGGTCTCGCGCATTCATTACTTGCTGACCGGCTTCTACCGGGGACGAAGGGCTCCGCTGCCTCATCGTTATCGGGTCGAAGATGGTCGTAACTGGCATGTGATGGGCCTCAATGATTTTCACTGGATGGCGCGCGGCTATGGACTCAAACTGGTTGCGCTGGGAAAAAGCCGCCGAAAACTCCGCGCGTATGTATTCCTTCCCCTACTCTTTCCGTTTATCGTTGCGCGTTCGTGGTTACTTTATGGAAGCGGCGACCGGGATCCCGAGCAGAAACGGCTTAATCGCGACTTGTTTCGCTTCATGACGAGTCCGAGCCTACTGATGGATGAAAATATCCTGATGCGATTCGTGAAAACCTCCGACAGCGCGCCCCGCGCGCCGTGCAAATGCGCGTGACTCTCACAATTGTCATTGCGACCTACAACCGCGCCGACCAGCTCGCCCGATTGTTGGCCAGTCTCGGCGGCCAGATGCGTGACGGCGATGAGCTGATGATCGCGGAGAACGGAACCCCGCAGCCGGTCAAAGTTCCTCCGAACGCCCCGCCGCTGAAGCATCTTCACGAGCCACGCGGCGGAAAATGCCGAAGCCAAAATCGAGCTATTGCAGAGTCGCACGGCGAGGTAGTGGTTCTGCTTGATGACGACCTTACAGTTCAGGCGGGTTATCTTGACGCGGTCGAGCGATTTTTCACTCAGAATCCAGAGTTCGCCGCGATGGCCGGACGGATCCTGCCCGCGGAAGATCCGGAGGCAAAGGTCGGCGCCAACTGGATATATCTGGATCTGCCCATCTTTGATCGCGGCGACCGGGTAGTCGAAGTGCCGGGCGCCCTTGGAGCCAATATGGCCTTCCGTCGCACGGCTCTCGATGCAGTTGGGCTCTTCGATGAACGTCTGGGACCCGGCGCGGCTGGACACGAAGAAGAAACCGAAATGTCTCAGCGCTTGCGGCGCAAGGGACTACGTATTGGCTACGCGCCCGAGGCAGTGGTCTACCACGAGGTCGATCCACGGCGCGCCGATCGCGACCGGTTCATAAGAATTTCGCGCGAGCGAGGCCGCTGCCGGATGCTCCATGAAACGCACTCGGCCCTCGAAGTGATCATGAAAAATGCGATCGCTTGGACGCGGCTCAGCATGGCGCGTTCGCTACACGCGAGTCTGCCACGAATCGCCCGGGAAGAGCGGCGGCTAGCAGTGGCCCACGGTATGTTCGACGGCCTCGGTCTCCAACCCAAATAATCTGCAGATGTCAGGTATCCCGCTGCTTGGCATTCCTTGGAGACAGGTTAGATCTGCGCCTGCCCTGGATTGCGGTTATTAACTCACCGAATCAATGAAGCGATTCAACTCGAGTTCGTGCTTTTCCCAGGTAAACCGGCTGGCGGCAGCACGCGCGATCGGTCGCAGGTCGTTCGCCGTGCGGAGCAGGCGTTCAAGCTTGGATGCGATCTCAGCGGGATCGGCGGGATTAGCGACCACATAGTCGCGCAACTCCTCGGGCAGCAGTTCGGCGACACCGCACTGCGCACTGAGCAGTGCAGGCCGGCCGCAGGCCATTGCCTCCAATGCCACGTTGCCAAAGGGCTCGAACAGCGACGGGAGCGCCAGCACGTCGCCGGCCTTGAAGAACTCGGCGACCGCCGGCTGCGCGCCGGCGAAGATCACCCGTTCTGCGATTCCCCGCCGTTGAGTGCGGCGCTGAAATGATGTTGCAGCCCTATCGTTTCCTATGACCATTAAATAGGGCGTGCTTTTCACTTTTGCCACCGCGTCGATCAGAAATCCGAGCCCTTTGCGCGCAAACCCGTTGCCCACAAACAGCACCAGCGCGGCATCAGCCGGGATGCGGGATTGCGCACGAATCCGATTTCGCGCCCCAGAATCCGACTCCGGGTGGAACAGCTGCAGATCCACACCATTGTAAATGGTGGTCACCCTCGCTGCGGGAAGCCTGAATTGCTCGATCAGGTCGCGTCGCACCAGCTCCGAAACGGCTAGTGCCGCTCTTAGCTTGGACGAGGTGAAGCCGAGGCGCTCGACAATGATCTGAGCTCGATGATATGGCGCCAGCCGCATGCGCAGCGCGCTGACCTCTCCGCGCCACCGCGCGACCGCTCGCAGATAGCTGACATGCGCGCTCCCTCCAGATCGCAACACATCGGCGCTGGTGACACGCGCGAAGCTCAGAACCAGATCAGTCCCGTGGCGTCTTGCCAGGGGCGCGGCGGCAACTGCAAACCGTAGGAATGCCAGCGTGCGCGGTAGCGGGACGGTGCCGACACGATGAACGGTCAGTGCTGTGGTTTCGGCGCGAATCTGGTCGGCATAGACCGCGACCTGGTGGCCCCCCCGGCGCAGACACTCGGCCGTGAGAATCAGGTCGCGTTCGGTCCCTCCGCCCTTGGGGTCAAAGCGGCGCGCGAGCAGAGCTATTCGCATTCCGGTCGCGCGTTCGCCGGCCGCGCCGAGGCATCGTGCGGGAGGCATTTTCCTGTGCTATTTTTTTGCTGGGGTTGTGAGGTGGGGAAATGATCGAAATTCAGTGTACCAGCTGCAATACCCGCTACCGGATCGATGAGCGAGTCCTTCCGGAAGAGACACCGACCTTCAAGTGTTCGCGCTGCGGTCATGTCTTCAAAGCTGAGCCCCTCCCCGCGCGCCCACGAAAACCTGCCGCGCCCCGCGTTGCGGAGAAGCCCCAAGCTCCCCCCGCTCCTGGAGCCGAGGAACCGTCGCCTCCGCCACCGGTCCAATCGAAACCCGCTCCGGAAGGGGCGCCCCCCGGTCCGCAAACCGACGAGCCACCTTCGGCGGCCCCGAGCACAGACGCTTCCGAGGAGAATCCTCTTGACCGAACTTTCTCGCGCGAACGATCCGGGGAACTCGACTCGGGAGAAAACCTGACCTTCGACTTCGCCAACGAACCCAACCCCGGCGAGCACGGCACGTCTGAGGACCCCGGCGTTGAGCATCATCATTCCGAGGATCGCTGGGAGGTGGGCGAAGCTCCCGAGGAGCCTGAAGCCGCCAGCGACCCCGCGCCAAAGGAAATGCCCGCTCGACCCAAACCGTCCGAGCCTCCAGCCCACAAGCCCATCTTCACGACGCCGCCGCGCCACGAAGCTCCGCGTCCGCGGGAATTTCGCGCGCGCGAATTCACGATTCCGGACGAGGGGATGGAAGATTCCCTCCGGCGCCGAGCGAGGCCTAAAGACTTCATCTCCGAAGAACTCGCGGACCTCGCCGCCCCCAGGCCGACGCATTCCTCGGGGTGGTTCCTCGGACTGTTCATGGTGGTCGCGGTGCTGTTTGGCGTCGCGAGTCTGGCCATTCACATTCAACCAGGACCGGTCGCGCGACTTCTCAGCCAGCTTCCGCAGGTCGGAGCCAATTTTGAGCGTCCGATGGTGCCGGCGATGCTGGTTGCGTTGCACGACGTGCACGCAGACTACCAGCAAATCAAAGGCGGACAGACCGCGCTGCTGATAACCGGGACGGCAGAAAACGTCGGCGCCAGTCCTCTCCACGGCGTGTTGTTGGCGGTCGATTTGTTGGACGCTGGCGGAAAACAGCTGGCCAGCAACGCCGCGTTCTGCGGCAACGGACTTTCGGCCGCGATGGTGGGGGAAATGACTCCGCGCGAAATAGAATTCCTGCAGCGGCTCGACCCGCAGAAAAACTTCGCGGTCGATCCCTCCAAGACCGCGCCGTTCCTGCTCGTCTTCATCGATCCGCCGCCGAAAATCACGAACCTGAGAATCGAAGTGGCGAAGGCGGTTGCAGTCCAGAATGCGCCAACCCCTCGCTCTTAGCAGGGTGTCGCACCACGACCGACTCTCGATCTGGTCACTGTCCGGGCCAAACCCTTGGCTAAACTATGACTGCCGTGTCCGCGTTCTCGGCCCGCGCAGCACAGTGCCGAGGGACACCCCGATCATTCCTGTTCGCGCGCGACCATTTCGGCGTACTCGTCGCTTTCCATCAGGTCGTCGAGATCGCTGGCATCATTCATCTTCACCTTAATCAGCCAGCCATCGCCGTAGGGATCTTCGTTCACCACCTCGGGAGACTCCGGCAGGTCTTCGTTCACTTCGACCACGGTGCCGCTCACCGGAGCGTAGATGTCGGACACCGCCTTGACCGACTCGATCACACCGAACGGATCATCCTTGCTGACCTTCTCGCCGACTGCTGGAAGTTCGATATAAACGATCTCGCCTAGCTGCCCCTGCGCGTGATCGGTAATGCCAACGGTTGCGACTGAATCCTCCGCCGCCACCCATTCGTGCTCCTTTGAATACTTGAGCCCCTGTGGGATCTCCATGACTCCTCCGCGAATCTCGTTCGCAATCCGCCGTAAGGTTTGCGATCGGGATCATGCTCATCAAGCGCGGAAGCCAATCGTCTTGTCAAGTTCCAAATGGTGCTGCAAAGGATACCCGGCGATGTGGAATTCTCTTGACTGACACGCGATGATAACCCTCGACGAACCGCCGTTTGATACGCTCCCCCTCCGGCGATCGTTGTAGCGCCGTACCATCCAGATAATTCGCGCCGGGTCGCATGGTCACCATCAACCTGCGGAGAAATTCGGATGCTCATCGGAGTTCCCACTGAAATCAAGGCCGACGAACGACGCGTATCGCTGACCCCGTCCGGCGCTGCCGCCTTCCGCACTCATGGCCATAGAGTGATCGTCCAAAGTCGCGCCGGGGTAGGCAGCGGATTTACCGACCGCGAGTATCGCGAGGCGGGCGCACTGATCGTGCGTGCGCCGAGCGAGGTCTGGGGACGCGCGGATATGGTGCTGAAGGTCAAGGAACCGCAGCGCACCGAGTTTCGCTACCTCCAGCCCGGGAAAATTCTCTTCACCTACCTCCACCTCGCGCCCGACAAGCGACTCGCGCATGAACTGGTGAAACGACACGTGAGCGCGCTTGGGTACGAGACCATCCAGCTCGAAGACGGCAGCCTTCCACTGCTCGCGCCCATGAGCGAAGTGGCCGGGCGGCTCGCTATCCAGGCGGGCTCATGGTGTTTGCAATCGCGCAGCGGAGGCCGCGGCGTTCTGCTGAGCGGAGCACCCGGCGTGCGTCCCGGAAAGGTCGTAGTAGTGGGAGGCGGCATCGCCGGGCTCAATGCCTGCCGGGTGGCGGCGGGCATCGGGGCCGAAGTGACTATTCTGGATGTCAATCCGTCGCGGCTACGGTATCTGAGCGACTTGCTGGGAGTACATGCGACTACGGTGATGTCGAACCGCGCGACTCTGGAGGAGGAGGTACGCCAGGCCGATCTCGTTATCGGCGCGGTGCTGGTCGCTGGGGCGCGTACGCCCCGACTGCTTTCGGCCGCGCTGGTCGCCAGAATGAAACCAGGAGCGGCGATCGTCGACCTTTCTATCGATCAGGGCGGCGTCTCCGAAACCTCGCGGCCAACCACCCACGGAAGACCGACCTTCGTGCGTAGCGGAGTAGTTCATTACTGCGTGACCAACATGCCGGCGATGGTGCCGCACACCTCTACGTCCGCTCTCACCAACGCGACCCTGTCATACGCGCTGGAGGTCGCCGATCGGGGTCTGCTTGAGGCTTGCCGGACCAATCGGGCAATCGGGTGGGGTCTGAATACGCAGGGCGGACACGTGGTGCACCCGGCCGTCGCGCAGGCGCTAAGAATGAAGGCGCACTCACCCTGGTGAGTCGCGATACGGGCCACCGGTCTAACCCTGCATCGCGAATAATCAGGTTGGTGAGAAATCCAATCTGTCGCGCGAGCAAACGACCGCTCGAATCAGTAAATCGAAAGGTGGGACCCAGCCGTCCAGGGGTCCGCGCCAAGTCGCCGGCGCAAGGCTCCTCGCCGTTCTAGTACAGTCCGGCTTTGCCCATCCCCTGGTTGTAACGCTGTTGGCCGGACTTGAGCTGTCCGTAGGTTCCGGTCTCGAAATGTTTCGAATCCGCCACGAAGGTCAAATGTCGATGCAGGTCTGCGACCGACTGCTCCACACCTACCTCCGCAATTTCCTGCGCGTGGATCCAGCGGCCTTCCTTCTGCACGAAATTTACCAGGTTTTTGAGGCTCTGCGCGAAACCCTTCTGCGTCTTTGAATATTTTGAAGTCCACACCACCTGTTTGGTCGTCATGTCCATGAACTTGAGGGAGAAGGTCACCGCTGCCGGCTTCGCATCCGAGTCGTCGATGCCGACGCGTTCCTCGTACCGTTCGACGGTACCGAAGAGAACCCCGTCGGCGGCAACCAGACGACCCAGCGCGAACGCGTTGGTCTCGAGGTCCGCGGGAGTCGAGGGTGGCAGATTCTGCAAGGCTTGGGTCACGTCGTCGAGCGGAACGACCTGCCAGCCGCCGGCCAGAGGCGCCTGACTGTACAATTCGGCCGTTATCGCATCGGTGGCTCCCTGAGCCAACGGCGCACCTTGCTG
>DASXMJ010000133.1 GCA_036495685.1 Candidatus Binataceae bacterium
GATGGGAAATCACCGAAGCCCTGCAACGCGTCGGCGTCGCCGCGTTTCCTTCGATGAGCAACCAGGATCTGGCCACCAGCGAGCATCTGCGTGAACGCGGGTACCTTGTGCAGCTCGAGCATCCCGAAGTTGGACAGCGGACGCATGTTGGAATCCCCTGGACCCTCGGCGGTAAGTTTTCCAGGGTCGCATCGCCAGCGCCCATGAGAGGAGCTGACACGGATGGCGTCTTGTCGAAGCTGCTGGGCTATTCCCTAGAGAAGATCGATCTGCTTCGAAATGCCGGCGCGCTCAGCTGAATACCAATTCGATTTTTAGAATCTCGATCGCGTCTTTTCCTGAACCCAGCTGCCAGAGGAACAAGTTGACCGACAGACGTATACCTTGGCGACACCTCTTCCCCGGAACCTCGAAACAAGATCTCCGAAAGCGCACCGCAGCAAAGCGAAGCACCTGCGCCGAGGGACCGACTTTGGGGGAACAGCGCGACCTGTCTTCGGACCGAAGGATGACCACCGGGTGACGTTTTCGGTACGCACAGGTATATTGGCGGCCGGCGATGAGCCGCCAACTGCAGTAGACCAAAGTGAGCAATCCATGAAGAGCGCCCTGATTGTCGGCGGTACGGGTCCCAGCGGACCGTTTCTCGCAAACGGCTTGCGCGAGCGTGGGTACAAGGTCGCGATTCTTCACCGTGGAACACACGAAATTCCGGAGATCGGCCCCGACGTCGAGCACATTCATGCAGACCCGCATTTTCGCGAGACACTCGACCTCGCAATTGGAGGGCGCGAATTCGACGTGGTGATCGCGACTTACGGACGGATCCGCATTGTCGCTGAGGCGTTCGCCGGCAAAACCGGCCAGTTCATAGCAATCGGTGGCGTGCCCGCCTATCGCGGCTACTTCGTTCCGTCCGCCAATTTTCCCGCTGGTCTGCCGATTCCGGTTCCCGAGACTGCCCCCACGGTTGAAAGCGAAGCGGACCATCGCTTCTCATACCTGATCGCCAGCACCGAACAGGCGGTCCTCGCCGCTCACCCGCGCGGCGTGGTTTACCGCTATCCGTATGTGTATGGACCGTACCAGCTGATTCCGCGCGAATGGTGTGTGATTCGGCGCGTTCTCGATCGGCGCCCTTTCATGATCTTGGCTGACGGGGGTCTGAACCTGATGACTCATGGCTACGCTGGCAACCTGGCTCATGGCGTGCTGCTCGCGGTCGACGACGCGGATGCGGCCGCCGGTCAAATCTACAACTGCGGCGACGATCGTCAATTCTCTATTCGCCAGATTGTCGAGATTATCGCCGATGAGATGAATCACCGATTGGAGATCATTGATCTACCGGCCAAGGTCGCTTACCCGTCCCGCGGAATCAGTCTCGAAATAACGCCGCATCACAAGCTCCTGGACTTGCACAAGATCAAGACGCAATTGGGATATAGCGATCCCCTTCCTCCCGAAGAGGCGCTTCGACGTACCACGCGTTGGTATATCGAACACCAGCCCGAACGGAGTGGTGACCTCGAGAGGCGTCTTCAAGACTCGTTCGACTACGACGTCGAGGACCAGCTCGCCGCAATTTATCGCGACGCGGCTGAACGCGCCCGCGCATTCCATCGCGAGGCAGTGCCCACGCCTCATCCCTATCCTCACCCGAGGGCGCCCAACCTTACTCGCGACCATCGTAATCGCTAGGTGAGGGGCTGGCTCATTGTCTCGAATCCAAAGGGTCCGCGGCCAACTGCCCTCTCGATGTAGTCACGCTCCGCTTGGACAGGATCAGGCGGGACGAGAATGGGGAACGGCAGACGTTTTAATTACAAATTCGCAAGGGCAAAAGGCGAACGATCTATCTGAGTCCAACGGCCACGAATTCGGCAACTGCGGAGCAAACGGGAGTCGATAGATGGAGTTCCCTGAGCTCGTGCCCGGCGCAATTGTGGCTAAAGAACGCGTCTTGGTCGTGACGGGAACGGGAAAAAAGGGTCGGATTTAAGGTTGGCGCGCGACCAAAGCACTGAAACAACCTGGCTGGATTCTTTTGGTTGAAACCATGCCAAAAACGCGCTCTGCTTACCTCTAACTTCCAGGGTGCCCAGCGGCGGAGGGGCACCGTTTTGAGTTTCCAGTGGGCGAACATTTTGCGCAGGGAGATTCTCTTTGAAACGCGGCTGCGACCGCAAAAGCCAGGGAGGAATCACAATGAACAAGGATTTCGAATTTAAACAGCTGCTCCGGGCCTATCGCAAAGGCATCATCAGCGAGGAGACCTTCGAGCAAGAGGTCGGCACAATCGAGAACGGGGTCGGTACCACTAATGGCGCGGGCATAAAGGCTTTCGGCCGAAGCTTCGGATGTGAACGTGATGCGGTCCTGTATTTTCTGGACAGATTCGGCTCTGCGGAAGGTGCAGCGGAAGTGGCCCTGCGAAAGTGGGATGCGGTTTCGAAGACTGACTGCGTGCGTGGTGGTGTCCGTATGGTCGCTGAGCGGGAAGGTTACCATTCGCGAGTGTTCGAGCGGCGACTGCGTGAACTAGGGGGCACAAAGAAAGAAAATGGGAGCGATGTGGCGCGTCAACTCGAATATTACGCTGACCCTAACCTCTCCGATGCCGAAAAGCTTCTGCGTGCTACCTCTTTTGCAGGTCCCGACCCGATGAAGTTCCTTCAACCAATCTTCGACTTTGCTGAATCAATAAAAGAAGATCAGCTTACCAAGGAGATCGCGCGTTTATACGCTAAAGACGAGTTGGCTAGTGCGACTTGGCTCTACGAAGCTTGTGCGCTTCTCAATGGAAAGCCGGCCGACGCGCGCGCCTGACTGCCACTGCTAACTTAGGCTCGAACCGGACCAAACCTAACGGAACCGAGGGCTAGATGTTTCTGAAACCCTAGCCCTCGGATTCTGCGCGAGCAGGCAATTGCCTAACGCCCTGAACTCATTCGCCCTGCACATATAGACGAATTCGCGCGTACTCTAGGCGATTCCTTAAGCCGGATCGAGGCAAGACTCGTGTGTCGTTGCCCGCATCCGATCCATCAGTGACAGAGTACGATCGGTCGACGAAAGCGACCGCTCGATATAGAGTTGCGTGAGTCTGCGATTTGGTGCGGTCATGAGCCTGGGTTCACTGCAGTTCGATCCACTTTCTTCGCGCGCGCGGCTGATTATCTACATCGATTTCAAGAGTCCCTACGCGTACTTGGCGAAGGACCCGAGCTGGGCGCTAGCCGACGAACTTAAGCTCGATATCGATTGGCGTCCCTTCACCCTCGACATCCCCAGTTATCTCGGCTCGGCGAGACTCGATAAGGAGAATCGTGTTGTCGAGAGTCAGCGCACCGACACACAGTGGAGGGCGGTAAAGGCGGCCTATGGGGACGTGCGCCGCTACGGCTCCCTCCACAAACTCGTGGTGCGGGGAACCACGAAGATATGGGACTCGTCGCTGGCTGCGATCGGAATGCTGTGGGCAAAACGGCACGGAACCTTGGTGCTACGCGCGTACATGGGGGCGACGTACGAGCGCTTCTGGAAGCGCGACCTCGACATCGAAGACGTCTCAATCATCGAGGGCGTACTTCAAGAGACAGGTGCTAATACAGAAAAATTTCGCGAATACGTGTCAGGAGAGGGTCGAGAACTTCACGATCTTATCCAGCGGTCCGCCTTTGACGCGGGGATCTTCGGTGTGCCGACTTTCATCGTAGAGCGAGAGCTGTTCTTCGGACGAGAGCACCTGCCGCGCATCAAGTGGATACTCCTGGGACGCCACGGCTCGGCTCCAGACGTTGCCTATGAAAGCGGCGAACCGGTGATGACCGGCGCTACCAACCGCGCAACGCTTACGCTCGCGATCGATTTTACGAGTCCACGTGCCTATCTGGCCCATGGGCCGACCTGTGCATTGGCTGAGCAGCTCGGAATCGAAATCGACTGGAAGCCGTTTCTCGTTGAGTCGCGACCAGCGCCGATGGCACCGTCACGTGCAGAGGATCGCGGCGGGCGTCATCGGGCGATTCGCGCCGCTTACGTGCAGCGCGATTTGGCGCGGTATCTAGCCGATCGCGGCATCGTTCGCGATCTTGGCAAGGTGGCGAATTCAAGACTTGCGGCGATCACACTCCTATGGTTGGAACGCGAGTCCAAACACCTGGTTAGCAACTATGTTCAGAAAGTCTTCGAGGGCTACTGGCGGGGAGAACTTGACATCGAAGACGAATCCGCGCTCCGCGGCCTGCTGCAAAAGATTGGAGCGCCGCTGCCCGGATATGAGACGTTCGCCAGAGGAGAGGGGCTCGCCGCCCTCGATCGGGTGCGCAGCGAGCTGCTGAATGCGGGCGTCTTCGACGTGCCTGCATACATGATCGCAGGCGAGGTCTTCGTTGGCCGTGAGCACTTGCCCCTGATTCGAAATAGGCTCGGGTACCCTTGAAGACGAACCCACTCTCAGCTTCGTTCTTCAAGGAGCTGACGCGGCTGAATGGTTGTCGGAATGTGGGAAATATTCGAACATCAAGCGATCCCGATAGCTGACGAGATTGGCGTGTTTACCCATCGCCGCGCGCAGCGCGCTGCAGAGCGGCGGCGTCAGGATTGATGCGATCATTCCAAAGACGGTCGCGTCGGCGCCGCACGGCTGGCTGCCCATCAGGTAGGGCTTGTCACCGAACAGGGTGGCCAGTGAATCGATGTCAAAGGTCGCAAGCTTTGCGATTTTCGCCTTCGAAAGGCGGCCCAGGCCGTGGCCACGGAGGCGGGCGGCGTTCATCCGGCGCAGCGCGATTCTCGCGACAGGGCGCAGCGGTGCCGGGACTGCTCCGAACATCGTCGCCACGCCGTCTAGGAAATTTGCGCGATCCAGCCATCGGCTCTCGAGCATTGCGAAGTAGAGGTGGTCTTCGCACATTCGCTCGATGGCCCACGCAAGGGCTTTCTGCTGGGTACTGAGGCACGCGTCGAAATCGCGTCCGTACTTCTGCTCCAAGTGATGGCGTATGAGGGTCGAGTCCGCCACGGTCACACCCTCATCTTCGATGTAAGGCAGAAATCGCAAGGGCGCGTTGAACGGATTGCTCTGCACCTCCCGGTATTCGAGTCCGGCAAGTTTCAGGAGCATCATGGTCTTGATTACGAAGGGGCTGGAGTCGGGCGCACCCAGAAAGGGTCCGAATCGATGTAGCGTTATCATGTTCAACTGCTCACCGTGATGTGCTCTTTCCTGCTGGTCCGAGGAGTGGTTCGCGCGGAAGATAAGCGAGCCGTAAGCCGCAGGCAATTACCCGGCATGTAATAAACCGCTTTAGGGACGTTGGGATGAAAACCCCGAAGATAATGTTGGGTACGCTGTTGCGCCAGTGGCGCAAGAGCAGGAACGTCAGCCAGCTGGAACTAGCGATGCGGGCCAACACCTCGCAGCGCAACGTCAGCTTCGTTGAATCGGGCAGGACGCACCCGAGCCGCGAGATGGTTCTGAAGCTGGCCGACGCGCTCGACCTGCCACTGCGGGCGCGCAACGAAGTTCTGTTGGCCGCGGGACTTGCACCATTCTACCCAGAGCGCAGGTTGACCAGCGCGGGAATGGAACTTCCGTGCAGAATGCTCGAGCGGATGCTGGCGCATCATGAGCCATATCCGGCGATGGTGCTCGACGCCGGATGGAACCTAGTCATGCATAATCACGCCGCGGGCCGCATCATCGAACGGAGCGTCCCGGCGCTGATGTTGACGCAGTTTTCCTCGCCCGAGGGTGTGAACTTTCTCAGACTGGTGTGTGATCCGAAGGGGATGAGAAGCCGGATGCGAAATTGGCAGCATGTTGGGCGCGCACTGCTGGCGCGCTTGCGGCGCGAAGCACTGGCCAACCCGGGTGGGCCGTCAGAAGTGCTGTTGCGCGACTTACTGACGCACGACCTGCTTCCGCCATTTTCGGCGAGTGAACCACCGCTCGAAGTCGTCATGCCAGTGGAACTGGATCTCGGAGATAGCTACTTGCGGCTCTTTAATACCTTGACCACGTTCGGAACCCCGCAGGATGTGATCTTGCAGGAAATGCGGATCGAAATGTTATTTCCCGCTGACAGCTCGAGCGACGCCATTCTCCAGGAATGGGAGACTCACGCGTCGGTACCCGCATCGAACAACTCAGCGAATTGGAAGACCAACGTCCCGAGCAAACGCGTTCCTTAATCTGCAGGCGCTGACAGTGCGCATCGGGTGCACAGGGGTGGCGGTTACTCAGGAGTGGCAGCTGAAGCGAGTCGCTAGCTCAAATCCCGAGGAAAGCTGGGAACTGCTCGAGCATCGAATCTGTTCGCACCAAAGACGATCTGGACTATCTGCTGCCGGACCGCCCCTTCAGCAGCACTGCGTCAACGGCTAGTTCTCGCGAAACCCGACAAAGGTACACGTACATCTCGCTGCGCGTCCGTTTACCTGGTCTGACCAGCAAGTGATGAATGATCGCGCCGCTCATCAGATCCAGCAGAATTTCCGGATCGGAGTCGGGTCTGACGATACCGGCATCCCGTGCCGCCTCGATCACTTTCAGCATCGCGGATCGGCGCGGAAGCAAATGGTTGTTCCAATATGTTTCCATCAACTCCGGACTATTGGGAATTGAGCCAATTAGTCTGGCCGCAAGACGCCTGTACTCGGACCGGGTGACGACGTCAGCGAGCGCCTCGATCAGCGGCTCCGGCGATCTGGCGAACCTCGCGCGATCCGCCGCCCACAGCTCTCCTTCCCCTCGGGCCGTTGCGATTGCTTTTGCGATTAACGCCTCCTTCGATGACCAGCGACGATACAAGGTGGTTCGCGCGACCCCGGCGTCATCAGCGATCTGCTCCACGCTCGCGCCCTCCACACCGCTTTCGATGAAGACTTTAAGTGCGGCTCGCAGGATAGCCTGATCTGCAGCCTGGCTACGGGGCCGTCCCGGTCCCTTGGCCCGCGGACTTCGGTCATTGGGTGTCAACCTTAAGGGCGGTCTAGCCATCTTCGTGTCGTCTCTAAAGCGGATGCCCGAAGAAGCCGGTATGAGCACTGATGCCACCATCAGCTACCACAATGCTGCCGGTCATGAAGGAAGAGTCCTCGCTCGCGAGAAATAGCACTACACGCGCGATCTCCTCGGGGAGGCCCAGGCGGCCAACCGGATGGTGTTCCTCCAGAAGCCTTAGCCCTTCCCCCTCGCCGAGCGCTCTCAACAAAGGGGGTGTGGCGACGCTTCCCGGACAAACTGCATTTATTCGGATGTTCTTTCGAGCGTATTCAATCGCCGCGGTGCGCGTCAGGTTAATCACGCCAGCCTTCGCAGCGTTGTAAGCGCCGAGCATGTAGTCCGCTGCGAGGCCGGATACTGAAGCCGTGTTAACGACCGCGCCACCACCCTGCGCCACCATTTGGGGCAGGGCAAAGCGCATCCCGTAAAACACGCCGGAGAGGGAAACCGCGATGGCACGCTGCCAGGCTTCGATTGGCATGTCGCCGACCGGAGCGACTGCGCCTGCCGTGGCGACGTTGTTGTGCAAAACATCAAGCCGGCCAAAGCTATCCACCGCAAACCTCACCATCGCCTCGACCTCGAGAGGTTCGCCCACATTGGCTTTATGAAATACGCAGCAAGGCCCGGCCTCGTTGGCGACTCGGCGTCCATTTGTTTCGTCGATATCAACGACCACCACCGTGGCGCCTTCAGCAACGAACAACTTCGCCGTGGCCGCACCAATGCCGGATGCCGCGCCTGTGATGAGTGCAATTTTGTCTTCGAGTTTGCCCATTCTCGTAACCTCGTGGGGTGAAAGGAATTCGACTGCAAGTCTTACCAATAATTACGCTACATCTCTGTAGCGATATTTGTCAAGCCTACGACTATGGGAGGAATCAGCTTCTCGGTCAGTTCTGATCGGTTGGGGCGAGCACGAGTTCGCCACCGTCGACCACAAAGGTTTGGCCGGTGGCATAACTGCCCGCGCCGCTGGCTAGGTAGAGCGCGATCCCAGCGATCTCTTCGGGCTCGGCCACCCGGTGCATCGGGTTTGGATAGCGTCCTGATTTTTCAACCATCTCCACGAGGCCCATCGCCATCTCGGTGCGCACCAGTCCCGGCGCAATACAATTCACGCGAATCTTGTTGCGCGCCCATTCTTTGGCGCACACCTGTGCGAGCGTGACCAGAGCGCCCTTGCTGATCGAATAGGCTCCGATACCGAAACTTGGTCGAATCGCTTCATTGGAGGTTATGTGGATGACCGAGCCGCCTCCACGAGCTTTCATCGAAGGGAGGCACAGGCTGGAGAGGACGAATGGCGCCTTCAGGTTCACCTTCATCACCAGGTCCCAACTGGCACTGTCGGTCTTCGCGATGGGCCCGTATGCAGATGCGGTCGCCGCGTTGTTGACCAGAATATCCACGCCTCCCAGCGCTGCGATTGTTTCGTCTACCAGGCGGTGCCATTCCTTTTCATCAGCCATGTCTGCCGTGAACGCGATGCATCGGCGGCCAGTCGCTTCGATTTCGGAACGCGTCTTCTCGAGCGCTTCGCGCCCACGCGCCGCGATCGCGACGTCGGCTCCGTGCTCGGCCAGGGTGATAGCAATCGCGCGGCCGATTCCCTTTGAACCGCCAGTGACGATGGCGACCTTGTCTTTTACGGAAAAATTGACTCCCATCATTCGACTCCGCGGCAGTAGTTTGCGTTCAGTTTCTGCTTACCGATCGCGCCGACGCAGCACAATGTCGCGTCCTTCGGAGAGGCATCGAGATATTTGCGCGATCGACGGTCCCGAGATCGCGATAACGAGCTACATCGTTCTCCTCTGGTGTGTCGAAGACTGAGACGGACCGATTTTCGGATCTTCCCTCCGCTTCATGGGTTCGTGGAGACGTCTCATAGCGGGGCGGTACCATGGACGATTTCGCGGGATATCTTACCCCGAATAACGCGGCGGGACGTCGAGCCCTTTCCTCACGTAGTATTATCTCCGCTTGCTGTATAGAGGTGATATCAGCCGGTCGGACCTCGCGTCGCTCGGTGCTTTTCGCGACGCAACGGAGCAGACGGGCTCCGTGGCCGAAGGGTTAGCGGCGCACGGTTTCTACCTGCCACACCGCGTGCCAACCCCGGCGCAGACCTGACGGCAGATTCAGGTGACCCCCGATATGCTAAATGCCAACTAGGTTCAGTAAGGCTCAAGCAACCGAAGCGCGAGGTTTCCGCGAGCTTTTCGATGACATCCAAACTTTTTGCATCGTTGGACTAGAGGAGGTACGCGGATGCCCAACATTGAAAAGGCCGAAAATCTTGTTATCGGCAGCGGTGGAGCCGGCAAGTTCGTTGCCTGGACCATGGCGGGGGCGGGACGTCGCACCATCGTAGTCGAGCGGGCATTTATTCGCGGCGCCTGCCCTAACGTTGCCTGTCTCCCCAGCAAGCACATGATCTATTCAGCCAAGGTCATTTCACTGGCCAGGCGGGGCGCCGAGTTCGGACTCAAAACCGAGTCGTTAAGCGTTGACATGGAGCGCGCACAGCGACGCAAACGGCTCATGGTCGAGCGGCTACGTCAAATGCACCTGGACCGCACCCACGCGAGCGGCGCAGAACTCATCATGGGCAACGCGCGATTCGTGTCCCCGCGCACCGTCGAAATCGAGCTCAAAAGCGGCGGCACGAGAACGATTTCCGGGGACCGCGTGTTCCTTGACCTGGGTTCACGGGCGGCCATTCCAGAAATCTCCGGACTCGCAGAGGCAAAACCGATGATGCACGTGGAGGCTCTCGACCTCGACCGATTACCCGAGCATCTCATCGTGCTTGGCGGCGGCTACGTGGGCCTGGAACTCGCGCAAGCGTTCCGCCGATTCGGCGCGCAGGTCACCGTGATCGAAGAGGGTCTGCAACTTGCCAGCCGCGAAGATACCGATATCAGCGCGGCGTTGAAGGATTCGTTTGTTGACGAGGGAATCGAGGTCCTGCTCGGCACCAGCGTTCGTCAGGTCGAGGGACGGTCCGGCCAGAGAATTAAAGTCCATGCAACCGACGCCCGCGGTCAACACTCTATCGAAGGTACCGATCTACTGGTTGCGACTGGGCGGATGGCGAACACCGACGGACTCGGCCTTGAGGTGACCGGCGTTCAACTCGACCCGCACGGCTATGTCAGAGTCAACGAACGGCTGGAGACCACTAGCGAGAAGATTTGGGCGTTGGGCGACTGTGCCGGCAGCCCTCAGTTCACGCACGTCGCGGTCAACGACTTCAGCATCGTGTACGCCAACCTGAACGGTGGCAATCGGACCACCAAGGATCGGCTGATTCCGTTCTGCATGTTCACCGACCCCGAACTGGCGCGAGTCGGAAGAAACGAGTCCGAGGCGCGTCGCGACAGCATCGAATACCGGCTGGCGAAGATGCCGATGGCGGAAGTACTACGGACCTGGACGGTCTCCGAGCCGCGCGGCCTGATGAAGGTGCTGATAGCAAAGGAAAGCGACGAAATTTTGGGCTTTTCCGCGTTCGGTTTCGAGGCGAGCGAACAGATGAGCGCCATGCAGACCGCGATGCTTGGTCATCTGCCGTACACGGTGCTGCGCGACGGGATCCTGGCCCATCCCACGATGTCCGAAGGTCTGAACGAGCTATTGGCTACCGTTCCGCCGAGAAACGCATGAACCTCAGGTTGAACGGATTCACCTGCACCGATGGCGATCTCTTCAAGGTCGCGAGAGGTGAACCTAACGCAAGCCAGCCGCCATGAGTTCGATTTCAATAGGATGGGGCACGGGCGCACAGCGCTTGAACAGGTTGTGCTCATAGAAGGTGTGGCAACCGGGTAGTCTGATACCCACTGTGAAAGACCGCGGCGACGGAAAAAAGCTAAGTTTCGATTCGGTCATGCCGTGGCGGCGAAAGCCGTCTGGTAGTGCCCGAGTATCAGGTCCCATCCGGAAGCGTAGTTCTTGCGAGCTTCGCGAGTCTTGGCATCCTGTTCCCATCCGCTGTGCTCCAGTTCGACGCGGGTTCCTTCTGCTTCCGCGGTAAAGTGAATTTCGACTTGCGTGGTAACCTCCCAACTGGGCGCCCGCCAAGTAAACGCAACCAGTGACGGCGGTTCGTAAGCCGTTATCCTCCCGATCTCGTACTCGGTGCCGTCTGCTCGCCCTTCGTAAAACCGCCCGCCCACCTGTCCTTCCAGGAACAACCGGCTGTCCCGACCCCCGAAGCCGCCGGGCCACCATTCGGTGATCTTCTCGCAGAACACCTTGAACGATATTTCAGGTGTTCGAGCCACCCAGATCGATTTGCGAATCGTCATTCCTCTTCCTCAGCATATCGTTTGAACGCTTCCAGCACTTTGCCCCAGAGCGGTTCCAGCGTCTCCAACAGCTCGATCAGCTCCTGCGCCGTCCGGTTCACCGAGGGCTTCAGCTCGATGATTCGTCCGCGTTTCCCGTTGCGCATCAAATGGGCCTCGGTGGCCAGTCACGGGCGGTTGTAGCCCGGCGAACGGGATATTGACGGGGAGGATGGCGGGGCGGCGCGAGAATCTTTCGAGTCAACGACGTCCATACTTAAATTATGTAACCTAAGAGTTACGCGTTGTCAAGAATGACGCCTCAGGTTTGTCGAAACCGACTGCCCTTCCAAGAGGCGGCGAACCTGAAAAATGGAGCATTTTTCCCTTCCCAAGAGGAAGGCCGCTTGGTAGCGTCGGGTTGGATTTGTAGCTGCTCTCCCGGAAGGAGTCATGAAATGAAGGGCTCGATACTCTCCCTGTTTGCGGCTCTCATTCTCTTCGGCGCAGGCTTCAGCGCCTACGCACTTCGCGCTCCGGGTGCAGCGCCAGCATGCTGCAACCCCCAGCAGAATTGCTGTCCGAAAGAATCGTGTTGCTCGGGAGGGCAACATTGCCCGATGCATATGCATCAGTCGTAGGGTGCAGCTGGTTCGGTTGCGCCCCAGATTCGCGCCGCGAGGTTGGGATCTTGGTCGGCGCTCAAACCGCGGTCTCCCGAGAACCTCGAGATTCGGCACTCCGAATCATCGTTCTTGAAGGCCACCAATAGCTGGTTTTCCAGGCGACTCCGGAAGCGGACGTGTGTAACCCGCGTCCAAGGGCATACGCGGCCTGCTCCCCGGGTGATCCGATCGCCGGTAACCTCTCCTCTCCGAACGATCGGGATGGCCGGTGGGCGGCCGAAATTCCGAAACATGGAGAATCTGATGCCGTACGCGCACGGACGTACCTACTACGATGCCGACAGCCACCTGATGGAACTTAGCGAATGGTTGCCGCATTATGCCGATGCCGCCATCCGTGATCGCACCCGTCCTCTGTATCTAGGCGGCGCCGGGGCACCTGCCGCTCAACTTATCGAGCGGGCCCGGCTACGCGCCGGCGACGCAGAGGCGACCCGAAAATTGGAAGACAGCCTGATGGGCGCGAAAGGGTGGCTTGCGCTGGGCGCCTTCAATCCCACCGAGCGCAGCCGCGCACTCGATCTGCTCGGAGTGGAGCGGCAGCTGGTATTCCCGACTTTCGCGATCACCCAATTCCAGGGAACCGATGCGGAACTGCTCTGGGGTGGCACGCGCGCGTTGAATCGGGCGATGGGCGATTTCTGCGCGGCCGACCGGCGGCTGATCGCGGTCGGCTGGGTGCCATGGGATGATCCTGAACGCACGCTGCTCGAGGCCCGCGAGGCAGTGAAGGCCGGATGCGGCGCGATTCAGGTCAATTCGATGCCTGCCGGAAATCGCTCACCGACCCATCCGGCGTACCATCCGTTCTGGGCGTTTCTGCAGGATCACAACATCCCCTTCATGCTCCACGTAGGCGGCGGCGGCCGTCCGCTGCGGCGTGCCTTCGTCAACAACGGCAAGCCTGCGACCACCGACTGGTTGGGCGGCGGTGAATATTCGCTCCAAGGATTACATGACGCTTCATCAGATTCCCGAGCAGTTTTTGGCGGCGATGGTGCTGGACGGAATCTTCGAGCAGTTTCCCGATCTCCGTGGGGGAGTCATCGAGCAAGGCGCCCTGTGGCTGCCAGCCCTGTTGAGGCGGTTGGATTTGTGCCAAGCGATATTCAAAAAGACGGAGCCTGCGCTGCACCTGCCGTTGAAGGCGGCGGATTATCTTCGCCGGCAGGTAAAGGTGACGCCCTATCCGACCGAGCCGGTGGGATGGATCATAGAGAATGCCGGCGCGGAGACGGTTTTGTTCTCCACCGACTATCCGCATCCGGAGGGCGGCCGCGACCCCATTGCACGCTTTGAAGCGACGCTGCACTCAACCGGCGAGGAGGCGAAGGAGCAATTCTACCATCGCAATTTCGTCGTGATGATGGGCTACGAAGACTAGTCAGCGCAGAATTTCGACGAGCAAAACCCACGCGGTCGCGACGCCGATCGTCATCAAAAAAATCAGCCCCGGCACGAGCCAGTAGAGGCCGCCGAGCGTGCCCAGCGCCAGCGTTATTCCGGCCAGAACGAATGGCACCGCAGCGACTTGCGCGAATACGATCGAGAAGATTGGGCGGCGCCGGACACTCTCTTTGAGCGAGCCCAACTGTTTGAGCGAACGCAACTGCAAGCGGGTCTCAAGAAACCAGAGGATCGCACCGGCGACCGCCAGCTCTACCCCCAGAACCAGCGCCGATTGCCCGGGCACCAGAGCGATAAGCGAAATTATCATCGCGCCGAGCAACTGCACGATGGTCTCGGCGGCGCGCTCTGGCAACCCGGGAAATTCCAGAATCCGCGCGAGATTGATCGAGACCGCCACGAAGATAAGTCCGGTCAGAGTCGCCGCAACGCCGGCCGCCACCGCCAGGAATCCGGCCCATCCCGCAATGTCATACGCGGACAAAGCGCTGGCCCGTAACCTCAGCGGTCAAGATTCGAAGAAATCGAGCTCGAGAGTATTCGGCCGGCGGGTCGCATCAGTCCGCTGCCATGAGCTCCAGCAGATTGTCGTCGATGTCGCGGAAGTAGACGGACTTGCTCGGCTTGCCGTCCGCCGTCCGTCGACGCGCCGGTCCGGCAATGATCGCGATGCCGTTGCGTTTCAGAAGGTCGATCGCGCTCTGGATGTCGCCATCCCAGCGAAAGCAAATGTCGCCGCCGCCCACAGTCGGATGTTGGGCGACGAGCTCGACGCCATTCCCCTGCTGATGGATGCTCAGTACAGCACCCCCGATTGCGACTTGCCGCACCAGCACCTTACCGTCTTTTGCGTACTCAGCATGAGTCGTGATTCCAAACAGGCGATCGTAGAAGGCGCAAGTCGCTTCCAGATCGGTCGCATTGATAACGACGTGATCGATTCCGCTTACTGGTGCCATAGAGCCTCCTCCAGAGGCGCAGTCTGACCAGTTATCGACCGCACGTCCATGGCCGCGACTTGTAAATGCCGTTGTGTACAGTCGAATCGATCGCGGGTGCTCCGGT
>DASXMJ010000134.1 GCA_036495685.1 Candidatus Binataceae bacterium
TCTGCCGCCGATCACGGCCCTCAGCACGATCGCGATCATCAACAACCGTCCGTGCATCTGGGGCGACGGTGCGGTCGCATTGATCCAGAGCCGCAACATCGTCGAGCGCTGGGTCGAGACCACCGAAGGCAATGAACAAACCGCACAGGCGATTGCCGACGAGTATGGCGAACTCGATTATACGCCGAGCCAGCGCGATTTCCTGGACGATTACACCGCGGTCTGCACGATCTGGCGCAAGGGTCAGAGCGAGCCCTATGTCGGCCGATTCTCGGTGCGCGACGCGCGCCGCGCTGGACTATGGACCAACCCCAAAAAGAAGCCGTGGTTCGAGCATCCGAAGCGGATGCTGCAATGGCGCGCGCGGGCCTACGCGATGCGCGACGGGTTTTCCGATTGCCTGATGGGTCTCGCGATCCGGGAGGAAGTCGAGGATCTGACGCCCGAGCCGGTAACCACCGATACCTCGTTCCTCGACGACGCGGTTCTCGAACCGGAAAGCGTGGATCAGAAGGCCTTACCGAGCCCGACCGAAGAGGCTCTACCCGGCATCGTCATTGAGGGAGAGAAACCCAAGGAGGTCGTCGAAGTTCAAGCCACCCAGCAAGGAGCCGACATGGTTTTGATCGCACAGAACCAAAATAGTTCTGAAGCCTCAAAAGCTCAGGCGCCCGAAGCCCCGAAAGGTCAAGCCTCCGAACCTACGAACGCACAAGCGCCCGAAATTCCGTCGGTTGAAATCCACAAACCGATGGGCGCGAAAAAGGCCAATTGGGTTCGCACCCGCGAGGCCCTGACGACGGCGTTCCAAGAGCTCCCTACGGTCGCCGCCTGCGCTCTGTTCCGGGCCAAGAATTCCGGAACGATCAACCAGCTGCGCACCAACGCCAAAGACGAATGGGACGTCTTCAACGACGTCGCCGCGTCGTATGAACGGACCCTCTATGAACAGGAGCACCCTAATACCACCGTCGACACGTAACACGCCCTCGTGAGCTCTCGACCGGAACGCCGCAAGCGCCAGCGTTCCGGGATCGCGCGCGCCCAAGCGCACATGGCCGGTGCACGAAGAGTGGGTGCGCAGCCATCGCTGCATCGTGCCCGGCTGCCGCGGTTGGGCGATTCAGTTATGCCATGTGCGCAGCGCCGCCAATGCTGGCACCGGGCTCAAGCCGTTCGACTCGTTTAGCGTGCCCATGTGCTGCCGCCCAGATCCGCTGTACCGAACGCAGTGAGATGCCGGTGGCCGCCGCCATCGCTCGGCCGGTCCAGTGCGTCGCCTCACCCGGCGGCTCGATCTGCGCCGGCAGCAATGGCGGCAGACCGGGCTTGCGCGTCCTGTCGCGCAGCAGACCGGCGACGCCCTCGCGCGTGAAACGCTCCTGCCGATGCCACACACTGGGCTTGGAGATCCCGGCGCGGCGCGTGATCTCCGCCGTGTCGCAGCCTGCCACTGTCGCCAGAATAATTGGCGATCCCCGTTCGGGGGCACGAATATAGTGCTGATCAAAATTGACGGATTAGTCTTTCGCGCTGGGCCAAGCCATAATCCGCTATCCGGGAGTTTACCATGGAATTTCGTATTTGCGAGGTGATTGCGATCACGGCCTGTGTCCTCTGCCTTCTCGGTAGCGCCCCGAGCATCGCGCAAAAGGCCTACATCACGAACAGCGACTCAAACAACGTGTTGGTGATCGATACGGCGATGAATACGGTGATTGCTACAATCGCTGTGGGTAAATTCCCCCAAGGGGTAGCGGTGAGCCCCGATGGTCGCAAGGTCTATGTCGCGAACGAGCTCTCGAATACCGTCTCGGTGATCGATACGGCGAAGGACAAGGTGACCGCCACAATCCCCGTCGGCATTGAACCCGCGGGTGTAGCGGTGAGCCCGGACGCCAAAAAAGTCTATATCACGAACTTTGGCTTCAGCTCCAAAAGTGTGTCGGTAATAAACACGGAGAATAAAGCGACCACCACCATCTCCGTGGGCACCGGCCCCGTTGGGGTGGCAGTGAGCCCGGACGGCCGCAAGGTTTATGTCGCGAACTATGACTCTATGACCGTGTCGGTGATAAATACGGCGAGGAATCGGGTAATTGCCCGCATCCCCGTCGGCACCCATCCCGTTGTCGAGGTGGCAGTAAGCCCGGACGGCCGCAAGGTCTACGTCACGAGCTTGGGCGCCAACACCGTGTCAGTAATCAATTCGGCTACGAATAAAGTGATCAACATAATCCCTGTTGGCATCGACCCAATCGGATTAGCGGTGAGCCCGGACGGGAGGAACCTTTATGTCGCGAACAGCGGCTCCACTGGTAAACCCGGCACCGTGTCGGTAATCGCCACGGCAAACAATACGGTGACCGCCACAATTCCGGTCGGCACTTCCCCGGGCGGCTTATCGGTGAACCCAGATGGTAGCAAAATCTATGTCGCAAATGCCGCTTCTAATACCGTGTCGGTGATCGATACCGCGAGCAATAAAGTGATCGCGACCGTTTCCGTCGGCAGGCATCCAGTAGCTCTCGGCCTCTTCATCCAGCCAAGCCCAAAATTTCATAGGACACCGCAGAAGTAACGACCAGAGCATCTCGACGCTGGCCCCACAGTTTGGCGGCTACATACCGCGGTCACAGGGCTGGGGGCTAGAAGCAGCTCCGAATAGTATGGCCGTATATGCCGTGCTATATAGGCAGTATGAAGCTATCGGCGTGGGCAAAAGCGAATGGGTTGACCTACAAGACCGCATGGCGCATGTGGCGCGACGGGAAGCTACCTGTGCCCGCCGAACAGCTTGCGACCGGCACGGTAATCGTGCATCCGCCGCAGTCTTCATCTCCCGATACTGTTGCGCTCTATGCCCGCGTGTCGAGCGGCGATCAAAAGGCCGACCTGGAACGCCAACTGGGTCGGCTGGCTGAATACGCTTCGCGTGAGCGCTTCAAGGTTATCCGATCTGTATCGGAGGTCGGATCGGGACTGAACGGGGATCGCGCCAAGATCGTGAAGCTACTCGCTGATCCGGACGCGCGCACGATCGTGGTCGAACACCGCGACCGGCTTGCCCGCTTCGGTTCGGAATACATCGAAGCCGCGCTCGCGGCCTGCGGACGCAAACTCGTTGTGGTGGACCAGGCCGAGATGAAGGACGACCTGGTTCAAGACATGATCGCCGTGCTCACGTCGTTCTGCGCCCGGCTGTATGGGCGCCGGGCCGCGAAGACCCGTGCAGCGAAGGCGCTCGCTGCGGCGGCCGCTGCGGCCGAAGACGACGCCGCATGATCCTTGCCCACAAGATCGCGCTCGATCCTAACAAAGAGCAGGCGGAGTATTTCGCCCGTGCCTGTGGTGTGGCGCGGTTTGCATGGAATTGGGCGTTAGCTCGGTGGCAACAGGACTACGCGCTCTGGCGGGAATACTGTTGTGGCCCCCAGCCATCGGAAGCATCCCTACGTCGTGAACTGAATGCGCTGAAACACTCAGCCTTCCCGTGGATGCTGGAGGTGACAAGGAACGCTTCGCAGCAGGCAATCAAGAACCTCGGTGCTGCGTTCACGAATTTTTTTGAG
>DASXMJ010000135.1 GCA_036495685.1 Candidatus Binataceae bacterium
CCTGGACCGTGTGAATCACGCCGGTCACATCCACCGAGGCATGCGTCGGTTTTTTAACCTGAAGCTTGCCCTGAAGTTCGATCTGCGCCTCATCAGTCTTGATCCAGTTGTTCCGGTCGATCTGGATGCCAAGGTCGATGGCAACGTCACCCGACGGAGGCGCCGGGCCAGTGGGAGTCACCACGTTCGCCGACCTGAGCCGCATCTTGATAGAGCATTACAAAACCAGCAATCTGCGTTCGCTCAGATCGACGACGTTCAGACTAAAGCGGCTGGATACTTTTTTTGCCAACTACCGGGCGCGCGACATTACCGCTGACAGAGTGACTGCGTATGTTGCTGAGCGCCTGGAAGAGAAGGCCGCGAACGCGACGATCAACCGCGAACTGGCCGCGCTGAAGCGCGCCTTTAAACTTGCGCATGAGGCAAAGCGCGTCGCCTCAGTGCCGGTCATCCGGCTGCTGCCCGAAGATAATGCCAGGCAAGGCTTCATTGAACACGCCGATTTCATAGCACTGCGCGACGCGCTGCCCGAACGGCTGCGCGATTGCGTTACGTTCTTGTACTTGTCGGGCTGGCGAGTAGGAGAGATGAAAGCGCTTGAGTGGCGCGACCTGGATCGCGACGGACGAGCGGTGCGCCTGCCGCCAGCCAAATCCAAAAATAGGAAGGGCCGCGTCTTGCCGCTGTCAGGTGAGCTCCGCAATGTAATCGACCGTGCCCGCAAGCAGCGCCGTTTGGATTGCCCGTTCATATTTCACCGCCATGGCCGCGCGATCAAGGATTTCCGTACAGCGTGGAACACGGCGTGCCATGCGGTCGGGCTCGGCAAATTGCTCGTTCACGATCTGCGGCGCACGGTTGTCCGAAATCTCGTACGGGCGGGCATCTCTGACAAGGTCGCGATGGACTTGACTGGACACAAGACCCGTTCGGTTTTGACCGCTACGACATCACGTCTGAGCGCGATCTTCTAGATGCCGTTGAACGGCGCGACAAATACCTCGGCGAGCGTCAGGCTAAGCGCAAGGTGGTGAAGCTCAGCTAACTATCAAAACTCTATCAAAGCAGGCGAGTTTCCAGGTCACAAAAACAAGCCGACCATGCAAAACCCTATGATTTAGTTAGTGCCGAGGGCGGGACTTGAACCCGCATGTGGTTGCCCACGGTGGATTTTGAGTCCACTGCGTCTGCCGTTTCGCCACCTCGGCACGTGCCCTGACGAGGCTTCATTCTTATAAGGGCCTTCTGCCGCGGGCAACCTCGCTGGGGTCCGACGAAGAAATCCGCCGGTTCCAAACCACCCTGCTATGAGAGCGGCGTTACGGCTGCTTCGGCGGACATTTCCAACGCCAACCCGTGCGGTCGCCAGGGGTTTCACGAGCAGCGATCTGCGGAAGCAAAATCTCCACTCGCGCAGCTCCAGTAGAATCGCGGCCAACGATTTTCCAGATCATCGCTTGAGGGGGCTTCGACCTGCCGTCGCTTGATCGTAGATGGCCCGAGTTGACATAGAATCTGAAAGCAGATTGGGCCGTGGCAGACTTAACACCCAAGGAGATGAATTCGGACGCCCCGCGCCTGGCCGCCGACCGGATGCTTGCGCGCCTGGCTCGTTGGCTGCGACTGTGCGGGGTCGACATCACCTTCGATAAAAGGGTAGGCGGAGCTGAATTGCTCCACGCCGCACGCCGCGATCGGAGGTTCGTTCTCACTCGCGATAAGCGACTGCGAACGGCGCCCGATGCGCTCTACCTCACCTCCGAACGGGTTCGGGAACAACTTCGTGAAGTCTTCCACCGCTTCGCGATCAACCCTCACCGCAGTGCGTTCACCCGCTGCTCGCAATGCAACTCTCTGCTGCGCGAAGTCGGGCGAGAGACGGTCAGAGAGCATGTGCCACCGTATGTCTATGCGACTCAGGAGCGCTTCTCGCGATGCCCCGATTGCGGTCGAATTTTTTGGCGGGCCACGCACAGCGAGAGGATTAAAGCCGAGTTGTCCAACCTCGAGCGTTAATCGGTAACCTGCGCGTCAGTCGCCAAGCGACTTCTTCAGCAGCGAAGCAGACAGACCTAGCCGTGTTAACTGATGTCGACTGTACCGAGGAACGCGCCTCGCTCCGAAGCGAATCCGTCTGCGGAGGTAGAGATCAATATCACTCTCTACAATTGCTCTGCAGCGACTTCCGGGATTTCGACGATGCAAATATCTGCTTTTGCCGCTGCATCCCCATGCATTTTGCCGGAACGAAGGGCTTGTTTTTACATGTCGACACGCGGCGCTCCTCTACTAACGACGACTACGGGGACAAAGGTGGGCGAGAGTGTGGCACATGAATTGAATCGCATTCGTTCGTTGATTTTTTACAAGGCCTAGGTCCAAGCAGTGCAGCACTTCAAGTTTCTGACGACTGCGCCCGGCTTGTTACCAGCCTTTTTATGAGTTAAGAGTCCGGTCGTGTGCAGCGTCAAAAAAGGAAATTACGTTTTAAAGCTCAGCCCACGAGAGACTTAACCCTGAGTATTAGACTGGAAGGTGAAAGCGCTTCGGAACTCTGACACATTCGGTTACGTACGAACTCCAGGATGCTTTCCCCGTGGTCCCGGTCCCTATCGCCTTCTGAAATCATCTAACCAAACTTCCAGGTAACGCTGCCATTTCGAACCGTTAACGTTTTCGACAAGGACGCTTGCCGAAGGGGATGATCAACGTTCACGGATTGGGTAGTTCCTTATGTACCCCTTCCATCGCTGGGGCGGACGCCAAGGAGGAGATTTGTGTATCCAAGGCTTAAAATCATACTGCTTCATTTGTTGACGCTAACGGTCGTGCTGGACTGCGTTGTGCCGGGTGCACCCGCGCAGACATCGCCTTCGATCAGCCAACCCCGTAGCGCCCATTTGACACTACCACTGGGAAATCCTTTGCCCGCAGCGCCGGCGAACTCCCACGAACAACCCTTGACCGCGGATCAGCTAGTAGAGATTGCCTTCGAAGTAAATCCTCAGGTCAGAGCTACACGGGAACAGTGGAACGTCGCGCAACATCAGATCCTACAAAATTACGTGCCTGCCGACCCGGTCTTTACCTTTACAAACGTCGAGAGCAGCGCACACTTCAACGCCGCGTCGCATAACTTCGCCCTTACCCAGAATTTTCAATTTCCGGGAGAAGCCTTCCTTCAGGCGGATCAGGCAAAGCGGACCGCTGAGATTGCGCGTTTTACGTATGAAGCAGCGCTGCGCGACCTGCGAGCCGCTGTCGAGACCGCGTATTACCAGGTGCTGCTGGATCAAGGGCTGCTTGCAATCAGTGACGAGAATATCAAAAACCTAAAACAAATTGTTCACGTAACCCAGATCCAATACACCGCGAGCCTGGCCCAACAGTCCGATCTCATCGGCGCCGAGTTCAATCTCGAGCAGGCTCAGTTGCTGCAACGGCAGTACGCAACCAACCGCCTGAACGACCTAGCGGGACTCAATCAACTGCTCTACCGGAAACCAGGTTCGCCGCTGAACCTTGAGCGGACGATTGAGTTAAAACCGCTGGATCTCCGGCTCGATGAAGCAGTCGACACCGCAAGGCACGCGCGCCAAGAGATACTCGAAGCCGCGCTGACCGAGAGAAACTCAACCACAGCGTTGAGGCTGGCGAAGATGGAATATTATCCGAACTACACGGTGTTGGGAGAATTCGACCATATTCTGCAGGTCGGTGCGGAACCGCTGCCCGGCGTCACCGAAGTCTACGATTTCGGCATCGGGTTCAACATTCCGCTGTTCTTCTGGTACCACCAGCGCGAGGACGTGACCGCGGCGCGACACTCGTTGCAAGCCGCTAGGTACAGCTTGGATTCGGTTCTCAACCAAACCGAGGCAACCGTTACGCAATTGTACCAATCCGCACAATTCGCGTACGAGTCGGCCCAAAAATACAACGGAACTCTGATCCCCTTGGCCGACAATCAATTCAGAGTGGCATTGATCGCTTATCAGACGAGCAAAGTCGACTTCCTGACCTTGTCTTCGGCCTTGCAGAACACCTACGCGTCCCGCCTCACTTACCTTCAGAACGCCAATCAGTTCTTTGCCGGAAAAGTGGCACTGGAACAGGCAATGGGGGTTTCATTACCAAAATAGGAGCAGCACACCACCGGCGGCGACTGTTGCAAAGCCGAAAAGCGCGTATCTGTGGCTCTCTTGGGGTCTGTTCGCGGCTTGCTGACGGTGAGCCTTCTTAACGGATGTGGAAGAGCGCGCCGAGTCATGCCGACCGATGTCTCGGCGCCCTTTTCCGAGGCCAGCCGGCACACAATCCCTGAGAAATCACCCTCGATTCAAAACTAAAGGTTGACCATGCCCGCGATCATGCAAGACCAAAGCAGAAGGCAGAACCTTCTGGCGTGTTGTCCGAAATGTCCACTGATCGAAGGGAGTCCCTACCCAGCTGTCGTACTTATCGCGACGGTTAACCTTTTGCCGGCTATCTTTTTTTGAGGAACCTTTGCACTATTCAGAACGGCTGCGCGACTGCTTATTGTCATGGCAGGGACTCAGCGTTGCCCAAGCGAGATTGGCGCCGAAGCAGCTTGCCGGAGTCGTCATAGTACTCAACGATGTCGACGAATCCCCGCTCGCGAGGATCACGTTCGATCATTGCCAGCGAACCATTGGGGCGAAATGTCCTGACGGCCTCAGGTTTGCCATCGAAGTCGTCATCGTGGATTTCGCGTACCAGAACTCCGCGCGAATATTCCTGAAAGAGATCGACCTTCCCATCAAAATTTCGATCGCATTCGACGCGCGCGAGCTGGCTCTTCTTGTAGGTTTTGACAACGTCCGGCCGCCCGTCGCCGTTAGTGTCGATGGAAATCTTGTATGTGTCCTTATCGATCCTATATATCCATTGGTCAGGCCGCCCGTTGCGGGCACGGTGGGTAACCGTCCCATAGTTGCCGCGGCTGCAGGACATGAAAAAGGCGAGCGCCACGAGAACCAGTGAGGCTTTCCGCATGCTTCCTTATACGCGGCGCGCGTGTTGCGCTCAACTTTTCAGCGTAATCTTGGCGCTAGCACTACTCGTGCTTCCGCTGGCCGGAATCAGGGCGGAGGAGCCGACGATTCTGACTCCGCTGGCCACCAGCCTCATACCGCTTGGCAGCGCCCTGCAATCTCCAGCGCAGACCCTGTCCGATTTGCCGACTTTAGTGACCGCCACGAAAATGGTTCTTGGGCCTTTATCGTCGGCGGCTTTTGCGCCTAGCCAAGACTGCCTAGCTGGTCTTCACAAGCTCAGCCTGAGCTGGTTGCATAGCGACCTAACGGATGGTCCTCGCGGCCGATCCCCTCCCGCTTAACTCACTCGATCACCAAAGGAGCGTCGCTGACGAACCCCGGTTCAAATCAGCGGCGCTCAGGCGCTGCGCTTGACGACGCGACCAGTGCACGCGTCGCCATGGGCAGCTCGAGGAGAAGAAAGGGCGGCCTTGCGGCGAGCGTTCAGAGAAGCCCTTGTTGCTTTTAGTTGGCTGCTTTCAGCCGTGACTGCCTCATCCGCCGGATCAGCAGGTGTTGGTGAGCCAGTTGCTGCAAATCGCGCCGAACCTGAATGTTCAGCTGAAGGCGGCGAAAGGAGTAGTGAGCGTTGTGTGAGTATTGGATCCGGCAGAATTACGAGAAGGCTGGAGGGTGGCGCTGGAAGAAGCAAGGGGAGTTCCGTTACCGAAGTGAATCGCTGCCTTAACTCGATGGCCGCTACCATCCGCCGTTCGTGCCGCGTGTCGGGCATGGCTCTCCTGATGGTCGTTCCCGGTATGCTCGGGGGCTGCCACAGTCCCCCTCCAAGTTCCACGGCGAGCGCTCAAGCCGAAGCCGATGTGCCCACCATAGTTCGCCAGAGCAACGGCCAGGATTTGATGGTGGTCAAACTTTCTCAAGGAAAGGAAGGGTCAATCGATACCCTCAAGGAGGTACAGCTACCCGGGGTTTTGGAAGCGATGGGGCAGGTGACGTTCGATGACCGCTTGGTCTCGACGATCATCTCGCGAGTCACGGGGCGCATCGAAGAACTGCGGAAGTCGCAGTGGGACATGGTTCGGCGCGGTGAGCAGGTGATGTCTCTGTACAGCCCCGACTTCATGACCGGCGAGGCCGAATACCTGGAGGCGACCTCCAACCCGAACCGGGGTGGGAATGCCCTCTCAAACAACACCTTTGGCCTGCCAAGCGATAATTTCAGCATGACCGCAAACTTGAAGGCCGCGGCGATCCGGAAACTCGAGCTACTGGGATTTTCAGCGGCGGACATTGCCGCGATTCGGCAGCCCAGCACGTCAGTCAGGATGCGTGCGCCGATCAGCGGCATCATTGTGAGCAAAAACGTGGTCCGCGGTCAGCAGGTCAATCCGGGCGACCAACTCTTTTCCTTAGCCACGCTGGACCACGTGTGGATCACGGCGGACATTTACGAAGACGACCTCTCCCGAGTAAAGGTCGGTCAGAGCTTGGAAGCGGTTACTGCCGCCTACCCCGGCGACGTCTTCACCGGCACGGTTCAAAAAATCAGTCCCAGTTTCGACCCCAACACCCACACCCTCCAGCTGCGCTGCGCGGTTAGTAACCCGGGTGCCCGTCTCAAGCCCCAAATGATGGCACGGGTGCGAATCGTGACCCGCCCGGGTTTGGCACTGGTCATTCCACAATCCGCACTGGTCTTCGATGACAGTGCCTACTACGCGTTCGTGGTCGCCGGCGTGGACACTTTCGAACGCCGCCGCGTCGAGATAGGTGACTGGAACGAACATGGTTACGCTCGGGTGGTCAGCGGCGTACGGCCCGGAGAGCCATTCCTTATCAACCAAGCGTTGCGCATGAATGCGCTCTGGCATTTGGCTCGCGGCGAGACGTCCTGAGGGGCTTCGATGATACGAGCCTTGATGGACTGGGCGCTCCGTCAGCGAGTGGTGGTGGTAGTTGCCGCTCTGGTGCTGGCAGTCGGAGGTTTATATGCGTTTGGCGAACTCGACATCGAAGCGTACCCGGATCCGGTACAGCCACGCGTCGAGATCATCACGCAGCCCCTCGGGCTCAGCGCAGAAGAGGTCGAAAAAATCGCGACCATTCCACTTGAAGTGGGACTCGCCGGCCTGCGCAATTTGGAAGCGATTCGTACCATATCGCTGTTCGGCCTTTCTGACGTCAAACTCTATTTCGGCTGGGACAGCGACTACTACTGGGACCGCACCGAGACGATCAATCGGCTGGGTCTTATCACCCTGCCGCAGAACCTCACGCCCTCGATCTCACCAGATAATCCCATCGGTGAGATTTACCGCTACATCGTACAAAGTCCCGATCACGACCGAATCGAGGAAAAGACGCTCCAGGACTGGGTTCTAGAAAAGCAGCTCAAGACCGTGCCCGGCGTCGAGGACGTGTCGGGCTTTGGCGGCCTGACCAAGCAGTATCACGTGGATGTCGACGCCGCGAAGCTCAATCACTATCAGTTGTCGCTCGCCACTCTGACCAGCGCAATTGCTAACGCTAACATCAACGTGGGTGGTAACTACCTGGACGTCGGCCAGCAGTCTTTCGACGTTCGCGGTCTCGGCTTTATTACCAACCTGGACGACATCCGCGACATCGTGCTCGCTAGCGCTAACGCGACTTTGAACAACAGCATCGCGATCCCGGCCCGGGTACGTGACGTTGCCGAGGTTTCAGTCGGCTACGCCCCACGGCTGGGGATTGTGGGTCGCAACGAACAAGACGAGGTGGTCCAGGGCATCGTCCTAATGCGCAAATATGGCAACACTCTCCAGACCCTTAAGGGAGTCGAAGCCAAAGTCGCCGAACTTAACAGTTCCGGGATGTTGCCGGCGGGCTATCGCGTGGTGCCTTACTACGATCGCACCAAACTTGTGCATCTCACCCTGCAGACGGTCTTCAGGAACCTCGGGCTAGGCATGCTTCTGGTCTTTCTGGTCCTGATTTTTTTTCTCGGAAGTTTACGGACGGCGATTATTGCGGCGATTAACATCCCACTCGCCATGTGTGGCGCATTCGTCCTGCTCTATCTCACTGGCATACCCGCGAATCTGCTATCACTGGGTGCGCTTGACTTCGGCATAATCATCGACTCGACCATCATCGTGGTCGAGAACATCTATCGCCACCTCACGACGGACAGCGGGGCCGCGGAGAACGAACTCGATTGCATCCGGCGGGCCTCCCTCGAGGTCGGGGGACCGATGTTCTATTCGACGCTTATCTTTCTGATCGCGTTCCTGCCGCTGTTTACCATGAGCGGGGTCGAAGGCGTCATCTTCTCGCCCATGTCCCACACCTATGCGTTTGCCCTGACCACCGCGATTCTGCTGGCAGCAACCCTCACTCCAGTTCTTAGCTCCTACCTGCTGCGCAAGGGGATGAAGGAAACCCACAATCTGGTGTGGGAAGCATTTCATCGCTTCTACCACAACCTGTTCGTCAGAATATTGCGACGGCCCTACTTCACGCTGGCCGTGATCGCGCTCATCGTCGCCGGCGGGCTCTCACTATTTCCGCGTCTGGGCGGTGAGTTCATGCCGAAGCTGGAAGAGGGGAACATCTGGGCCAGAGCCACTCTGCCACTCAGTACTTCACTGCCGCATGCCAACCAAGCGGCGCGAGGGGCCCGCGCGGTATTCAGGTCGTTCCCTGAGGTCGACGACGTTATCTCGCAGACCGGTCGCCCTGATGATGGCACCGACGCCACCGGTTTTTTCAACATCGAGTTCAACGTCGATCTGAAACCCGAAGCCGAATGGCCTCCCGGCCTGACCAAGGAAAAACTCACCCAACAAATGGATCACCGGCTGAGCCGCGAGTTTCCCGAGGCGAGCTTTGGATACTCCCAATATATCGAGGACAACATCGAAGAGGCATTGTCAGGCGTCAAGGGCGTCAATGCCATCAAGGTCTATGGCCCCGACCTGGCGCAGGACGAGCGGGTCGCCAACGAGGTTAGAGAGACTATTGAAGGCGTGCCGGGCATGACGGATGTGGCGGTGTATAGAGCGATGGGTCAGCCCAACCTGCTCATCAAACCCGACCGGCAAGTTTGCTCGCGCTACGGTCTCAACGTGGGTGACGTGGGGGCCATCGTGCAGGCCGCGATCGGCGGGCAAGCGGTGACGCAGATTCTCGAAGGAGACCGCCGTTTTGATCTGGTGGTTCGTTGGCAGCCTAGGTACCGGCAGAGCTTAGGAGCTATACGTCAAATCCAGGTAGCCCTGCCGCGCGGCGGTTACGTGCCGTTGGGCGAGATCGCCGATATCATTAGCGGCGAAGGCGCATCATTCATCTATCGCGAAGGACTCCGTCGCTATGTTCCCCTAAGATTCAACGTCCGCGGGCGCGATATTCAGAAAACCGTCGACGATGCGAAGCGGGCGGTCGCAAGACAAATCAATCTACCCCGCGGTGTCTCACTGGACTGGGTCGGAGAATACAGCGAACTTCGAGCTGCGAACCGCCGCTTTGCAGTCGTAATCCCACTGGCCCTTCTACTGATAATGGCAGTTCTCTACGCCGCCACTCTATCGATCGTTAATACGTTGATTCTGATGGCGCAGGTCCCGCTAGCATGTTTGGGGGGCGTGCTGGCATTAGTAATAACCGGTACACCGTTTAGCGTCTCGGCCGGGGTGGGATTTATATCTATCTTCGCTATTGCGATCATGGACGGCATCCTCCTGAACTTCTACATCCATCAACTGTGGAATGAAGGAAACTCCCTAACCGACTCGATCGTGATGGGTGCGGACCGCCGGTTCCGGGCGTTGATGATGACGGCGCTGGTCGATGGCCTGGGCTTACTGCCGGCAGCCCTTTCGACCCAGATCGGAGCCCAGACCCAGCGCCCGTTGGCGATCGTCGTCATTGGCGGAGCAGTTTCGATTGCCCTTCTGACCCGGGTGTTTCAACCAACTTTGATGTACGTGCTTGCCCGTCCGCTGGGGCTTAGCGACGATCTGCGAGAGCACCATTCGCAGATTGGGTGAATCCTTCCCGGGCGTGTTTAACGCCTACCGTCATCGAGTAGCGACAAGAATCTGCGAGCGAAATTTGCCCTGTCGGTACTAAAAGTTCCGCTCAGCTCGCGAGGGTGCGGCGCGGATGGCGCGTTGCGCACATTTTCCGGAGTTTTCTAGCGGGGCCGGAGTTCGTCGAACTGATTGGGTTTTGAGAAAGCTGCCTTCCCCAACTACGTATTGGGCGTACCGGGTGTACTGGGCGTGCTAGGCGTACCGCGGCGTCTCGCATTGGCCCTTGGCTGCTCATCGCTCAAGGTTATCTCGAGAAATTCGTCTACCGGAGAAATTGTTATCGACACTTTGGGATGTCTGGTGTGAGCTACGTCCATTATTGCTTTGGCGACCGCCTGCGAGATCTCATCGGGGACCACGACTTCGAGTTTGATGGTGACCGACTCATCGTCGGTGGCTTCGCTGGTTCTCCATCGCGAGGGACGAGGACGTCCGAACTCGTGAACAACCGTTTGACTGATAACGAATCGATGGACACCCTGCTTGAAGATCGTGTCTCGGACCTCGCCCAATTTCTCTTCCAGAAACAGAGCTTCAATCTTCTTCATGATGGTTCACCGTCGGCGAACGGTCGGAGTTATGGCTGGCATAATACTCCGTTGCTTTAACCTTATCAGAAGTGGCATCAACGCGATGCTTACACCGGCTCGGTTTGCTCGCGTCGATCTTCTGTAAGCCTGAGCGGTCCGGCGAGCAGGTACACCAAGGTGGGCTGGAATACCCGAGTCAGCAGGGCAATCGAGAGTGCGCCGCCGATAACTACGATCGCCAAAGGTCTTTGGGTCTGCGCACCGATGCGAGTCGAGATCGCTGCGGGAAGCAACCCCAGGCCATCGACCAGCGCCGTCATCATCACCGCTCGGAACCGGCGATCCGCACCCATCACGATTGAATCCACCAGCGAGTGGCCCTCGTTCCACAACTGATGGATGTAAAAGTTCAGCAGGATGCCGTCCATGATGGCGATTGCGAAAATCGATATGAACCCGACCGCGGCAGACACGCTGAACGGAGTGCCGGTGACCACCAGCGCAAGCACTCCGCCCAGGCAGGCAAGCGGAACTTGCGCCATCAATATAAGGGTGTTGACCAGCGACAAGGTCGCCGCATAAAGGACGCCCATTATTAACACGAGGGCGATCGGAATTACGATTGCCAGTCGTCGATTGGCGGCCTGGAGTTCGCCGTATTCGCCCACCCATTCGAGGTGGGTACCTTCCGGCACGTGAACCTGTTCGCCGACCCGTTGTTTTGCCTCCCTCACCGCGCTCTTGAGGTCCCGGCCTCGTACGGAGAAGCGCACCGGCACATAGCGCTGCAAGTCGCCCCGGTAGATGAAAGAGGCGCCCTCCTCCGCGTCCACCCGCGCGATTTGGCCCAGCGGAACGTTACCCCCGGTCGGCACGTTAACCCGAATGTTCCGCATCGCCTCGATGCTCTGGCGATACTCGGGTTTCCAGCGCACCACCAGCGGGAAGCTGCGATCTTGCTCCAGCACTTGCGTGGCGGTCTGTCCACCGATTGCGGCCTGAACGATTGCCGCCACGTCGCCGGAGTTCAGGCCATAGCGAGCGGCCGCGGCACGATCCGGCGCGGCGACGATATTGGGTTGTCCGAGGGACTTGAACATGAACACATCGGTGACTCCCCGCACGCTTTTGAGGACTCTTTCGACCTGACTTGCGATCGCCTGATCGTTTTCAAGATCGTAGCCGAAGACCTTTACCGCATTCTCGCCTGCCTTTACGCCGGAGAGCGCTTCGTCGATGTTGTCCTCGATATTCTGTGAGTATGAGAAACTCACCCCGGGAAATCTGCCGCGCAATTTCTCATCGATGTCTTTGATCAATTGGACCTTAGTCATACCCCTGGGCCACTGGTCTTCGGGCTTGAGATCGACGGGCATCTCGATGCTGAAGAAGCTCGTCGTTTCGGTGCCGTCGTCGGGTCGGCCAAGTTGCGACACTGCGCTCGAAACCTCGGGGAAGGATAGGAACACCGCGCGCATCTGGTTTACCAGTCTCGCGCCGGTAGGAAGATTGATCGTGTTGGGGAGCATCGCGTGGGCCCAGATGTTTCCTTCTTCCAGCCTGGGCAGAAACTCGCCACCCAGGCGCGGAAACATCGAAAGTCCAGCGGCCATGAACAGTACGATCACAAAGACCGTGAGGCGTGGCGCTCGCAGCACTTGCACGAACAGGTTGTGATAGAAATTGTGAAATGCTTCCCAGACAACGTTCTGGGTTTCCTTCATCCCTTTGCGAAGAAGATAAGAGCAGAGAACCGGGGAAAGCATTACCGCCAGAATAATCGCCACGGTCAGCGCGTACGCGTAGGTGTGTGACATGGGCGAAAAAATCGCCCCCTCGACACCTTTCATCGTGAAGAGCGGCAGAAACGCGATCAGAAAAATCAGCGTTGAATAGAACATCGGTCCCCCGACCTCGGTGGACGCGCGGCGGATGCAGTCGAGGGTGCCGCCGGGGGAGTCTTCGGTCGTCAAGTGCCGATAGATATTCTCGACCACGATGATGGTCGAATCGATGATAATTCCGAAGTCAACCGCGCCAAGCGACAGGAGGTTCGCTGGCGTACCGGTGAGATAAAGCAGAATGAACGCACCGAACATCGCAAGCGGAATATTGACTGCCGCGATAATTGCGGTGCGCAGATTGCCCAGAAAAAAAATTAAGACCAGAAAAACCAGCAGCATCCCCAGCGACAGGTTTTCCAGTACCGTGCGGAGCGTGGTGTGGACCAGCTCAGTGCGGTCGTAGTACGGTACGACCTTGTAGCCTTTTGGCATGAGTCCAGTGGTGTTCAGCTCCTTGGTTTTTTCCTGGACTCCCTTGAGGGTCTTGAGCGTATTCCCGTACTTGCGCATCAGGACGATGCCGGTGACTACTTCCGGCTGATAGTTCATCCCCACGATGCCGAGCCGGGGTGACCAGCCAACCGACACGTCGGCGACGTCGCTAATCCGGATGGGAGTCGATTTGTTGGAGGTGAGCACGATGTTGCGAATGTCATCGAGATTCTCAATGAGACCCAATCCACGAACGTCAAATGCCTGCTCCCCTACGTTGAGATAGCTCCCACCGGAGTTGACGTTCGAGTTCTGAATGGAGCTGATCACCTGAGAGAGCGGAATCACATAGTGATTGAGTTTCTGGGGATCCACCTCCACGTGATATTCCTTCGTCAATCCGCCGAAGCCCGACACGTCGAGCACGCCGGGTACGGTCTTGAACTGCTTTTCACAAATCCAGTCCTGGACTTCTTTTTCTTTGACTAGATCGTGGTTGGGTCCCTCTACCGTGTAGCGGTAAATCTCGCCGATCGGGTTTTCCGGTGAAAGGCCGGGAGTGATTCCCTGCGGGAGAGTCACGAACTGGAGCTGGTTGATGGTCTGGATGCGATTAAACTCGTAGTCGCTATCCCAATCGAAGTAGAGACGAACGTCTGACAAGCCGTAGAGGGAGATCGACTCCATCGATTTCAGATAGAGCATTCCGCTCATTCCGAACTCGGTCGGAACGGTAACGAGCTTCTCCACTTCCTCGGCGCTGAGCCCGGTCGGAAGCGTTAGCACCTCGGTCATCGGCTGGACCGGGTCGGGATAGGCTTCGATGTCCAACTGGCTGAATGCGAAGATTCCCCCGACCAGCAGCATCACGGCGGCACCGAGCACGACGATGCGCTCGCGGAGCGCCAGTGCCATCAAGATCTGGATCATTGCTGCCTACCACTCCACGGACGGCTCAGCCCAGCCATGCTAAGAGCTTTCCCCGTGTGCTTGATGCCAGAGCGCGTTTACTTGTAGTGCTCCCTGCACGACCACGCGGTCGCCTGGATTCAGCCCTGAAATCACCCGTGCGTAACCTTGCCGGTTCCAGGTGGCGATGTGGACGGTGCGCCGGTCCAAGAGATGGTTGCCAGTATCGACGTACACGAAATAGTTTTCAGATTCGAAGATCAGCGCGTCCAGCGGCACCACTAGCGCCGCTCCAGGACGCACCACGATCTTCACTCGTGCCAGCATTTGCGGCTTCAACTTGAAGTTGGGATTTTTGACCTCGCATCGGATCTCGACCACGTGGGAGTTGGGATCGACGTTGGGGCTAATCCGCGCGATGGTACCGTGGAACACTTCGTCAGGGTAAGCGGTGGTGACCGCTTCAAGCTCCTGTCCAACCCGCACTCGAGCCAGGTCGTCTTCGTAGATGTCCGCGGTGATCCACACGTCCTCGAGGGTGCCGAGTGAGTACAAGACGTCGCCCGGATTGACCGCCGAGCCGCGCAGAGCCTGATTCTGCACCACGTTGCCGCTGATCGGCGCGTGCATCACAAAGTTGGGCGCGGCGGTTTTTATCGCCGCGATTTGCTCGGGTTCGATCCCGAGAAGCTCGAGCTTGTGCCTGGCAGCGTCGAGCATCGAGAGCACAAATTCGTCGCTGTTCGGACCCGCCTGCGACATGGTCGTAGAGGTTACTTTGGCCTGCAGATATTCGGCCTCAGCTGTCATGATGTCCGGGCTGTAGAGCGTGGCGATCGCCTGCCCGCGGTGGACGTAGTCCCATTGCGAGACGCGGACTTCCTCGATCCGCCCGGTCACGCGCGAAATAATCGAGGCGACCTTGCGGTCATCGAAGGTGATCTGACCGCTGGTCTCCAGGATGCCGGGCAATGCCACCAAACTCACCGTGGCAAAGGTGGTGCCCGCCAGATTGGCGGGTTGCATTTGCATCAACACAGGTCCCGAACCCTGATGGACCAGTTTCGGCAACTGCAACTCATTCTGATCGGACGCGGCCCCTGGTGGAGATCCACCGCATCCGACCGGCCCCGACCCGAGTAGCGCGCTCAATGCTGCGAGCGCAAGCCAGCGCCAGATGGTGACCCTCGGTCTGGTCACCGCAAGTCTCCCGCGATGACCTGCCCAATCGATTCCCGCCGATATCGGGACCTGCGGAGCAAGGAATTCTTCGTCGGCGCCCGTTCAATTACCTGCGGGAGCGATACTATCTCGGCGTGCCCCCAAGTCGAACACCCCAAAGATCTAAGGAAAAAGAGAACAATGATGGGAAACTTCAATTGCATTGCGGCTTGGACGCAGGCAGCAAAATTCGGCGCGCAGGCCGCTTTCAAGTCGTGTGCCATTCGAGGATTCCAGCGGCGCGGTCTACTTTTCTGAAGTACTATCGCTCAGAGGTTACGACCGCATGACGAAGAGTTCAATGTACCGGCAAAATGCCGCATAATCCTCGACCGGCTGCGGTATTTTGCGGGGTCGCGGAGGGCTGCTCAAGTCATTGTTCCGCGCCGTTCGGACAGGGAAGTTCCAAGACAAAGCGCGTTCCAACACCGTTCTCGCCCGCGTGACAGAGGATTGTCCCTCCGTGGGCCTCGAGGATCTGCCTGCACAGATACAGACCGATGCCGGCGCCCCAGGTGTTGGCACCATTCTGGAGCTGTTGCTCTACCCGGAAGAATTTTTCAAATACCCGCTCGCGAAAGACTTCCGCGATTCCAGAGCCTTGATCGCTTACTGCAATGTGCAGCGAGCCCGGGCCGCTGCCATTTCCGTCGGAGCTCATAGCAATCGATACCCGACCTCCGCGCGGGCTGTACTTCAGCGCGTTGCTCAGAAGATTGGTGAAGACCATGCCCAATCGAACAGTGTCACCTAGCACGAACGCGGGACGATACCCGGCTGCAACCTGCACGGCCACACCCGCATCTTCAAATCGCTGCCGCAGACTTAAGATGGCGCGATCGATAATTGGATAAAGATCGACCAGCTCACGGGACAGCCGAAGCTGGCCGGATTCGATTCGAGTCAGGTCGAGAAGTTCGTCGATAGTACTGGCCAACTCCTGGCATCCCTGCACTGCGGTCGCAAGAATTTCCTGCTGGCGCGGTGTCAGGTTTCCGGCGTGCTCGCCAAGCAGCAGCAGGTTCATCCGCAAAGTGGTGAGCGGGGTCTTCAATTCGTGGGAGGCGACCGCTACCAGTTCGGTGCGCAATTCATCAAGTCGCGCAAAATCTGTCACGTCGTACAAAACCGCCACCGCCCCGTAACGCCCGGGCCGGAATTCGGGGATGGATACCGCGGTGAGCATGAACTTGCGCGGCTGCCCCTCGAGCCTGACGGCAAATGCGCGCGTCAACTCGGCGCGAGCTTCGTCGGTCGGTTTGCCGTCCAGAGCGTCGCGGATCGCGCGCAGGCGCCCGGCCGAAAACGGCAAGTCGTCTACGATTTTCGCTCCTTGAGCCTTGGTTGCGACTAGTATCGATCTGGCGAGTGGATTTTGTGCGACGATGCGGCCATCGGGGTCGATGACGACGACCGCGTCGGGAAGCGCCGCGATCGTGGCTTCCAGAGTTTCTTTGGCTGCGATGACCTCGCCCAGGTTTGAGCGGCGTAACTCGGCGAGGGCCTCGGCCATGCGGTTGAACCCCTCAGCCAGATGCCCGAGTTCGTCTCTGGAGGTCACTTCGACCCGGCGGTCAAAGTCTCCCAGGCGGAGCGCCTCCACAGAGCGGTCGAGTTCCTGAATCGGGGTTAGGACCGAACGGGCCAGCAATACTGCCACGAGCGTGGAGATCAGCAGCGCCGCCGCCGAGATCGTGATGACCAGGATGGTGGCACCACGCGCATCGTCGCGCGCGCGGATTCCAGCGAGCTGCATAGCACGGAAGTTCGACTCGCGGATTTCCGCGCAGGCCGCGACCGCCTGCCGAAGCGCCGGATTCACATTCTCGTAGTACCACCTGAATGCGTCTTGCTGTGCGACCGTTGAAAGCAGTGCGTCACCCGCCGCACGGTATTGTGCCGCGTGCTTCGCGAGCTGAGCGGCTGCCTGTACCTCGCCGGGCTCATCCAGACTTTGCTTCAAGCGATCGTAGGACTGCACAAAGCGCATCCGCTCCGCGGCCAATTTCTTCTGCGCCTGCACGCGGTCGCCACTCATGGCGAGGAGAAGCGCGTCATCCTCGCGCTCCAGCGCATCCGAAAGGACGGCGGATAGATCGGTTGTAAGCTGGCTTTTCTGGATGGTGCTTCCGGCCACCTCACTCAGATGCGCGAAGGTCCAGGCGCTCCAGATGCCAGACACGACCGTGGTCATGACCAGCAGAATGCCCGCGAGAATAAAGCGGGTTTGGAGGTGCTTTATCTTCATAGACGTCTGGGGCGTTAGGCCAGACCGTATCGTTTGCGCTTGCGCTGCAAGGTCGTCGCATCAATATCCAGCAGTTGCGCGGCTGCGTCGAACGAGGGCACCCGCGCCACCACGCGCGCGATGTGTTCGCGTTCAACCTCCGCAATTGTGAAATCGCCACCCAGGGTGGGCCTCGGTGCCGCAGCTCCTGCTGGATTCCCTGACCCATCGCCGAGAGCGCTCAGACCCAGGTCCTGGGGTTCCAGGATGCTTGAGGGCGAAAGAATAACCGCGCGTTCGACGGCGTTACGCAGCTCGCGGAGGTTGCCCGGCCATGTGCAACTCTGGATGACGTTCTCGCAGGCGGGGGAAAGGGCGAGCCGAGGCCGCGCTTGCCGGCGGCTGAAAAATCGCAGGTAGTGATTGGCGAGTGGAAGTATATCTTCACGGCGATCGCGTAGCGGCGGTACGGTAAGCGCAATCACGTTGAGCCGGAACAGTAGATCTTCCCTGAAATGTCCCGACTTGACTTCGCTTTCCAGTGACCGGTTGGTGGCCGCCACTATCCGCACGTCGGCCTTACGCTCGGTGGTTTCCCCCAGGCGCTCGTAGCAGCGGTCGTGCAAGAAGCGCAACAGCCGCGCCTGTGCATCCGAACTGAGATCGGCGACTTCATCGAGAAAAAGCGTCCCGCCTTCCGCCGCTTCCACCTTGCCGACAGAGTCGGCGATCGCGCCGGTGAAGGCGCCCTTTTTGTGACCGAACAGCGCACTGCTCATCAGGTCGCTCGAGAGCATCGGGCAATGCACGGTAACGAAGGGGCGCTCGGCGCGCTTGCTGTGAGCGCGGATCCTCCGCGCCAGCACGGTTTTGCCGGTTCCGCTTTCTCCGCGCAAAAGGATCACCGAATCGGACGCCGCCGCGCGGGCGACCGTTTGTAGGAACGCCGCATAGCTTGAGCTTTGGGTTTCGAAAGTCGCCTCTCCTTCGCTTTCGTCGAGGCGATCCTGCAGTTCGGACATCTGGCGCCGGAGCACGTTGGCAGCTATCACCCGCCGGGCCGCATGGCGCACCTGTTCGGGAGTGAACGGCTTCGGAAGGTAATCGACCGCGCCCAGTCTCATTGCCTCGACCGCACTTTCGAACGAAGCAAAGGCAGTGATGACGATGACACCAATTCCGGATTGCCGACGCAGAACCTCGGGCAACACCGTAAGGCCGGACTCCGACTGAAGCCACAGGTCCAGAAACACCACGTCGAACCAGCTTCGATCGAGGGCCTCCAATGCCCCCGAGGAGGTCCCGACCGTCATCACCCTGGCTTCGTCCGCCTCCAGGCACAGACGCATCGACTGGCGAACCCCCGGGTCGTCGTCAATGATAAGCGCGGACCAGGTTGTATCCATCTTTAGTGACTCCAATCCGCCGTAACTCCCAGCCTTGTCGGCGGGTCGATCGGATTGCGACTCCTTCTGATCTTCATACTCTTGCGAGCGACCACGAGAGACGCAAGGAGCGTACCGGATGAGCGGCTTTTCGCGATCCACATCCGCATTTGGCCACTAGTTCGCAGAAACCGAATACCTGGTGCCGGATTGTGGAGATTTTCGGCCGCCAACCAGTGGCATCGACCTTGCTCAGATACCTACCCGAGGCAAGGAACGTGGAAGCCGCACAACTTACAGCACAGATGACGCCCTGCTCGGAGCCGCTGCCCGACCTGGAGGTTCCGATGATTAACGCGATCGTGGCCTGTCTGGGCAGCGAACACAGAAAGTTAAACAGTCTTGTCACCCGGTTGGCGCTTATGGCGACAAGACCCGTCGATAGTGCGAATGCGGCTGCGGCAAACCGGGATACCCTGCAAATCTGGGAGGAGATGCGGCGCACTCTCTGGTCGCATCTGCAAATCGAAGATGAGTTGCTGTACTCGTGGGGCGTAAGCCATCACGCAGTTTCCGGCTCGCTACTCACCGCGTTGAATGACGAGCGAGAGAAGCTGCGCAAGCTGCTCACGGATCTGCCGTCGGGATCGAGTGACGCCGAGGAGGAACCACAAATTCTTACAAACCACCGGGCGACATTGCTGGCTTTGACGGCAATCCTCGACTCGCATGTCGAACGCTATGACGACGATGTGCTTCCGGCGATTCGCCGCGCACTTTTTCGCCACTAGAATTCGTCCCCTCGCCCTGCTCAGAGCCGTTTCTTCTCGTGACCTTGGCGAAGCAACCTGGTGGTCGCGTATGACCACCTTACAAATCGCCGATCCTGGTCAAATTCGACTTTTCCGAACATTCATAGAAGATCAGTACCGATTGGTTCAGCTGAGTAGGTCATGGTGGTTTGGCCTTCCCCAATCCGCCTGAGTTTACTCGACAAACCGATCGGAACTCTGCGCGGCATTCGCCGAGATGATAAAGTCGTCCTAGTACGGAAGAATCGTGCTCCGAGAAGCGAGGCGGGCCGGTCTCTTTCGGACGGCGTTCAAGTTCTTGCCATCAGGCTCGCGTCTTCGCCGGAGAGGTGAATTTTGGACAAACCCCACATCGACAAACTATTTCATGCCCAGACCAAGGCTTACGAAGACAAACGTTTTTTAGAAAGCAAGGATGCGCGCGCTTTGCGCATCCTGGCCGAGTACCTAGAGCCGCTGTCGCGTTTCAAACGCCACGGGGTGCAAGACACCATCGTGTTCATGGGCTCAGCGCGAATCTTGTCACGCGAGGCGGCCGAGGCGGCGTTGTCGGCGGCCGAGCGGGCGGGGAGTGGCGTGGCTGCGGCACGTGCCGCACTGGAGCTATCGACCTATTACGAGGCCGCGCGTGAACTCGCCGGTCGACTGACCAGCTGGTCTAAGAAGCTCGACCACGATAAGCGCCGCTTTGTCGTCTGTACCGGCGGGGGGCCCGGCATCATGGAGGCGGCAAATCGCGGCGCCTCCGAGGCGAAGGGACTCAATATCGGCCTGACCATATCGATCCCGGACGAGTTCGACAATCCATATGTCAGCCGCGAGCTGCACATTCATTTCCATTATTTCTTTATGCGCAAGTTCTGGTTCGTGTACCTCGCGAAGGCGGTCGTGTTGTTCCCGGGCGGCTTCGGCACGCTCGACGAGTTCTTCGAGATGCTCACCCTGGTTCAGACACGCAAGATGAAGAAACGCATGCCAATCGTGCTGTTCGGGGCGCCGTACTGGGACGAAGTATTGAATTTCGACGCGCTGGCGAAGCACGGCACGATCAGCCCCGGCGACGTCAGGCTCTTCCACCGAACCGATTCGGTCGACGAGGCCTACGAAATCATCACCCACGAACTCACCGAGAACGCCTTGGGTAATCCCGGTGCGGAGCTTTAGCCGAGGCGATCGGTGCAGAACTGATGAACTGGCCGTCCCCGCTCCCCGAGCAGGTCCCAGACGCGCGAGAAGAAATCGAGCGCAGCAATCACTTCGCCGACCTGCGCCGGGCTCGTCGCGTCGAGCGAGGAATTTATCGCGGCCGAATATGTCGCGATGATGAGCACCGCTTCGGACCATCGGGGGATGGAATTTGCGAAGCGCTCCTACCTGTTTGCGGAAATGCGGCGCCTGATAGAGAGGCGTCCGGGGGGCGGCATCTGCAGGCACACCCCGACGATTCTCCACGTCGCTCGCCGAAAACCCTAGCGGCGCAATGATTCGATTCAGACCGACTCAGCTGGTACGGACTCTCTCCGCGGCTACGCTCCTGATAGTGGCAACCGGATCGGTTGCTCCCCTCGCACAGTCTGTTTCGGCCGCACGCTTCGACAAGGCCCGGCTGGAACCGCCCGCGGGCCGCGTGCTCCACGGATGGGGTCAATTCTCCTCGCAGTGGGACAAGGGCGCGCGCGAGGGCACGGGTGATGACGCGGACCTCACATCGTACGAACGCGCGGTAAGTCCGTATCGTCCGGCCCTGCTTTCTTTCTACACCGCGCTCGACGAATCCCTCCTGCCGCAATTCGCCGAGCGCTACAAACAGCTGGCCGCCCGGCGCGGCTTCTTTGTCGCCCAGCTCGCGCTCTACTTCCAGAGCTTCCAACGCGACGCATCAGTGGGCATGCGCGATCCTGAAATGGTGATGCTGCTGGACACGATTCGTGCGGCGCGCAATCCCGTGCTGATACGTATCGGCTATGAGTTCAACAACCCCGAGGCGCCGTACGATCCGAGTTTGTTTATCCAGACCTTCCGCGGGGCCGCGCAACGGATCCGCGAGGCGCAGCTCGATAATGTCGCGACGGTATGGAACGCGACGGCCGCCGGATTCGGCGGTACGAACTTCATGCGATGGTACCCTGGCGACGACGTGGTCGATTGGTGGGGCATCGACCTGTTCGATCGCAAGGATTTTGATCGACCGCAGCTCGCCGACTTCCTGGAAAAGGCCACCTCGCACCAGAAGCCAGTGGTTATCTGTGAAGCATCGCCGGTATTCGGGGGCGCAACGCCAGGACAACTACACGGGCCGGAGTCCGACGCCGAGGCGGCCGCATGGTATCAAAAACTCACGCAGCTCATCAGCCACCATGCGGAGATTCAGGCGGTGGCCGTGATCTCGGTCGATTGGCGCCGACTGCACTCGACTCTGCCGGGCTCCGGATGGCCCGACACGCGAATCCACCAATGGCCCAAGGCTACTGCCGTTTGGAAAAAATTCCTTTCGGAGAAGCGAATCATCAATGCGCAGGACGCAGAAGCTATTTATCCGCTGGCAAGGTAGGGTCAATACCGCTTTTGAGGTCGCGGATTTATTCGAACTCGCGATGACAGGTGGCGGGGAATCGTGAGACTCCACCTTATCGATGGCACTTACGAGCTGTACCGAGCGCACTACGCGCCCCGTCCCGGCCATGTCGATCCTTCCGGGCGCGATGCGAAGGCTACCGTGGGAATCGCGCAGTCTCTGTTAGCGCTGCTGCATGACTCGGATGAGGCGGTTACCCATTTGGCGGTCGCGTTCGACAATCCGATTCGTTCGTTTCGCAACGATTTGTTTCCTTACTACAAGAGCGATGAGGGCGTGCCACCGGAACTGCGCTCGCAATTCGATGCCGCTGAAGACGCGGTCCGTGCAATCGGCGTGACGGTGTGGTCGATGCACGAGTACGAGGCGGACGACGGGCTTGCAACCGGAGCACGGCGGTTTTGCGACGAGGTCGAGCAGGTGCGGATCCTCACGCCAGACAAGGATCTCGGGCAATGCCTTCGAGGCGATCGCGTGGTCCAGGTCGACCGGCGCCAGCGCAAACTGATCGACGAATCTCGATTTCGCGCCGAACGCGGCTTCGGACCGCAAAGCATGCCTGACTTTCTGTCGCTGGCAGGTGACAGCGCAGATGGATTTCCCGGACTGCCGGGTTTCGGGAAAAAGACTGCGTCGTTGTTGATCGGGGCCTACGAGCACCTCGAGCGGATTCCCGCCGACGTCAATCGGTGGAAGGTCAAACCACGTGGTGCTTCTCAACTCGCAGCGACCCTCGTCGAGCAGTGTTTGGACGCACTGCTCTACCGGCGCCTGGCAACCCTCGTCGATACGCTCGAGCTCGACTGCAAATTGGCTGATTTGGAGTTTCAAGGAGTACCGCGGCGTGATTTTGAACAATGGTGCGATCGGGTGGGTGCTGTTGGACTTAGAACGGTGCCACGGCGCTGGAGGTAGCGAATAGCTTAAAACACAAAGCAGCACGCCCCATGGACTGACAGCACTGATCTCACACCAGAAGCGCGACGCCTATGACATCAGGACCCAATGCCCAAGACACGGAAGAGTTCCTTTAGTCGCGTCTTCGTTATCTCCGTATCGTGGTGGTTCAGAGTTCCTGACTTGTGCAGTTCAGGTCGTGCACCGGCCACACTCGATT
>DASXMJ010000136.1 GCA_036495685.1 Candidatus Binataceae bacterium
GGCGGCGGGACTGGGAATCGCCCTGTCTTTCGCCGGCGGTGACAGTGCGCTCGGCGCGCGGCTCGCGCCGGCTTATGGCGCGATGGGATTGCTGGGATTCTTCTCCAACTTTATCGTCGGAATGTCCTACCAGCTCTTCCCCGGATTCGTGGCTCGGGCTCGGACCAGCGCCAGCCGGGCTGGGGTGAAGATCGCGGAAATCTCGATAACCAGGACCCGACTCTTCGTGTTCCTCACCTTAAACGGCGGCGTACTGCTGTTGGCGGTCGGATTTGTCGAGAACGCAGTCCATGTCGCACAGATGGGTGCCGCGATGATCACCGTGGCGGGCCTGGTTTATTCTGCCGTCACGCTGTGGACGCTGAGCTTCGCCTTTCGCGACTCGATCCCTCGGGCAGCGCAGGAGACAACCTTGCGAATCCTGCCAGAGTGAGCTCGGGATTTGGAATCTCCGCGCGGGCGGGGCGCCTGTATCCTTTAACCTGGACGGAAACTCAAGCGCTCGCCGGCCGACCTTGACCTACCACCCGAAGAGGTGGACTCGGAGATTCAGACAACACCGGCGTGTCCTGGTCCTCCTGGCGGGACCACCTATAAAAGATAGCGGTGAATACCCCCATCAGATAGGTGCCCTGCCCTATCCACATGAGCAGGCCGCCAAGGATTTGATCATCCATCGGTCTTAGGCCCCATCCGTGCGGGCCTTCGAGGTACCAGGGATAGATCAAGTGGCTTGCCAGGGTGATCGGCGCGGCCACAGCGGTCATCGGTATCAGCAGCAGAAACACATACATCACCTGCGCTGGATACGAGAGACGCGGCATCTCGGGCAGCGGGCTTAAGAGCGGCCACCACATCAGCACTCCGCTTACCATGAAGCAGAGGTGCAAAAAGATGTGGAAGTCTTCATTGCGACACATCAGATCGAATACGGCCGGGAAGTGCGCAGTTACGAACACCGTTGAAAAAAGAAAAAACGCGACCAAGGGGTTGGTAAAAAAGCGCGCGAACGGACGGATGGCCTGGCTCATGACCCACGGTCTGAGCATCCAGCCGGGTGTTCCGAGGAGCAGCAATGGCGGAATGACGAAAGTCTGCAGCAGGTGCTGCAACATGTGCATGAAAAAGATCCGGTCATCGGCGAATTCGTCGATTGCGGTATGAGTGAATAGAATCACCAGGAGCGCGAGTGCAAACCACGCTGCCTGGCGGCGGCTCGGACGCCGGCGCGCCAGCCAGCTCGCACCGCAATAGAGCATGGCGAGCACGGCACAGCCGATTGGAACGCTTGGATGCTCGCCGAAAAAATCAAAGTTCATGGCGAATCTTCCTGGCCGGGCCCTACGCTAAATGGTGCGACAGGTAGGCGAATAGCATCAGCAGCGCCGCCGCCAGCAGCGCCGCAATCATCAGCGGAAAAATGAAAATCCCACTGAGCGTCCAGCTATCGTACTTCAGATGCATGAAGAACATCGCGATCAAGGCGAACTTCGCCGCAGCCAGGATCAGCAGGACCGGCACGATTACCGTCTTCAGAGCCGGCACGTAGAAGACAGTGATTTCCATACCAGTCAGCACGACCAGGAACACCGCGACAATCAGGTAGATACCGACGCCCGGATGATGCGCCGTTTCGGCCTGCGCGTGAGGGGCTATAATCTGCGTCGCTTCGCTCATGCCCCCTTAACCTGCTGCATCAAGTAGACCAGCGTGAAAATGACTACCCACACTACATCGACGAAATGCCAGTACAGTCCCCCAAGCTCGACCGACAAGGCCCGCGACTTGTCGAATCTGTCGCTGAGCGATGCCCACCACAGGGTCGCGAGCCACAACACCCCGATACTCACGTGAAAGCCGTGGAATCCGACCAGCGTGTAGAACGACTGCCCGAACAGGTTGGTCTGGAGCGCCAGCCCCTGGTGATAGAAATGCGTGAACTCGTAGGCTTCCACTCCCAGGAACACGAGGCCCAGCGCGATGGTGCAGCCCAGCCACACGCGCATCCAGCGCTTGTCGTTACGCTGAATCGCCGCGAGCGCCAGCACCATCGCCAGACTCGACATCAACAACGCGAAGGTACTCACCGAGGTCAACGGAATCTCCAGGATGCTCGCGTCGGGAAAACCTGTGTTGCGACCCTTGTACACGACGTAGGTCGAAATGAGGCTGGCGAAGAATACGCACTCGTTGCCCAGGAACGCCCACAATCCGACCTTGCGGGGATCAACGCCGCCGCTCGAGGGGGCGGAATCGGGGTCGTGCGATTCCTGGCCGTGCTCCGGATACTCAAATCCGAGCCCGACGACGGCGACGAACAAGGTGATTGCGCCGATGATGATGATGCGCCATTCGCCAATCACCAGCCCGACGCCCGCCACTCCCATCGCGAGCGCGATGACCAGCGGCAGAATCGATGGTGAGGGCATGTGAATAGGCTCGATGGGCGGCGAGAGCTGGCTCTCCGGCACCGGCGGGGTCTGCCCCCCCATGAACATCGCGACGCCGCGTGAGCCCGCGCGCCCATACTTCATTACCCATAGAGCGTCACGCCCCCGGACTTCAGGCACTCGCGCGAAGTTGTAGGCTGGAGGCGGCGATCCGACCGACCATTCGAGGCTGCGGCCGTCCCACGGATCCGCGGGCGCTTTGGCCCCCGAACGCAGCGAGCGGAAGATGTTGATGTACATCACGAGGAAGGCGAGGCCGAGAATGAAGGCGCTGACGGTTTCGAGCTGGTTTAGGTGGGTCCAGCCGAGACCTGGAGCGTAGGTGTAGATCCGCCGCGGCATGCCCCACATTCCAAGGAAGTGCATCGGGAAGAAGGTGCCGTTGAAACCGATTATAGTGAGCCAGAACTGAAGCTTGCCCAGCGCCTCGCTCATCATCCGGCCGGTCACTTTCGGCCACCAGTAGTAGAAAGCGGCCAGGATCGCGAACATCGACCCACCGAAAAGCACATAGTGAAAATGTGCGACGACGAAATAGGAGTCGGTCTGCTGCAAATCGACCGGCGACGACGCGTGCATGATCCCCGAGAGACCACCCAGGGTGAACTCGATGACCATCGCTAGCGCAAAGTAGAATGCCGTCGTCATCCGCAGTGAGCCGCCCCACACGGTTGCGATCCAGCTAAAGATCTTGATGCCGGTTGGAATCGCGATCAGCATCGAGGTGATTGCAAACGCACTGTCCGCCACCGGACCCATCCCGGTCGCAAACATGTGATGGCCCCAGACTCCGTACGAGAGGAACGCGATCAGCACCAGCGAGTAGGCCATCATCGGATAGCCAAACAGTGGTTTGCGCGCGAACACCGGAAGCACCTCGGAAATCATTCCGAAGGCCGGCAGTGCCATGATGTAAACCTCGGGATGGCCGAACAGCCAGAACAGGTGCTGCCAGAGAATCGGGGTGGCGCCATACGCCGCCTGGTAGAAATGCGTCCCGAAGAACCGGTCGAAGGTGAGGAAGATGAGGCCAACAGTCAGCGGTGGGAATGCGATCAGGATCAGCACGACCGTAACCAGCATGGCCCACACGAACATGGGCATTCGCATGTAGCTCATCCCGCGCGCGCGCATCGTGACGATAGTCACGAAGAAGTTGAGTCCGCTGAGCACCGTCGAGACGCCGAGAATGAGCAGTCCGACTACCCAGAAGTCTAGGTTCAGTCCCGGCGAGAAGTACCGCTCGGTGAGATTCGCGTAGCCAAACCATCCGGCATCGGGCAGGCCGCCCCACAGCCATCCCAGGTGGAGGAATAACGCACCGACCAGGAAAATCCAGAACGACAGCGCATTGATGCGCGGAAACGCGACGTCGCGCGCGCCGATCTGGAGCGGGATCAGAAAATTCGCGAAAAAGCCGACCTCTAGCGGCATCACGACCAAGAAGATCATGGTCGTGCCGTGCATCGTGAAAATTTCGTTGTATACCGCCGCCGAGAGCAGATGATGGTCGGGCGCCCAAAGCTGCGCCCGAATCAGCATCGCCTCAATTCCGCCCACCGCCATGAAGACCAGCGAAGCCGCGCAATACAGGACCGCGACCCGTTTGTGGTCGACGGTCGTGAGCCATTCGAGCAGGCCCCCGCCCTGCAGGTAGTTCAGCGGTTCCGGCGGTAACGGTTTGGGCTGGGCAGCCATTGGCAGACTCCGCTACTTCAGACTCTCCAGATAGGCGACCAGATCGTTCAATTGCTCTCCAGCCAGTCCGAGCCTGGGCATTTGCGCTCCGGGTTTGATGGCCTCCGGATCCGTAACCCACTTCGCCACGTTCGCCGGGGTGTTGGACAGGACTCCCCCAGCCAGCGTCGTGCGCGTGCCAAAGTGCGACAGGTCGGGTCCGATGTATCCCTTCGAGACACCGTCGATACGATGGCAAGTGGTACACGGACTGTTGGCAAAAATCTTGGCGCCTGCGGTGGCCGCTGGCGAGGCGTTCTGGTTCGCGGCCGCCGGTGCAGCCAGCGCAGATTTTTCCCACGAAGCGAATTGGTCCGGCGTCTCCACCATCACCCGGAACCTCATGTTCGCGTGCGACAGACCGCAAAACTCGGCACATTGCCCCAGATAGGTACCGGGGACAAAGGCTTCCAGCGTGAGCTCGTTCATCTGTCCGGGAACCACGTCGCGCTTGCCGCCGAGCTGCGGCACCCAGAAGCTGTGAATCACGTCGTCGGAAAGCAGGTGCAAACGAATAGGACGGCCCGTCGGGATATGTAGTTCGTCGGCGGTCTCGACTCCAGAATCCTGGTAGTTGAATTCCCACCACCACTGATGGGAAATCACCTTGATCTCCAGAGAACCTGCCGGCGGAAAGCGCGGTTGCGAGCGGAAGATGGTTCGCACCGTGGGAATCGAGATCATCAAAAGAATCAGCGCGGGACCGACGGTCCACGCGACTTCCAGCCCCAAATCCGACGCGGCCGATGAGGGCGGCGCCGCTTCTCCAACTCGGGTTGAGAAAACGAACACCGCCAGGATGAAGGCGGTCACCACGATCGCAAGAATCAGAGCGTCCCACAGGGTGACCTGGATGAAGAGATGATAAATCCACTCGGCCAGATCAGATTTGGGCGCAAGCGTGGTCATCGGCAGTTCGCGCCCGGTGGCACAGCCGAAGCACGCCGCGGCGGCGCCCACGGCCGTCGCACCAACTAAAAAAGCGCATCGGCTCATTCGTGCTCCTCCCAGGGCTCGGCCAGCGCTGCCGCCGCGGTCAGGTTCAGGCCTGGCAGCGAGCACAGGATAAAAGCGCCGAAAAATCCCAGCGTGACGAGCAACTGAACCCATCCGAACGGAATCGCACGCGGCGATAGCGAGGGCACCACGAGCAGGTATCGTTCGAGCCACACGCCCACCAGCCCGCCGCACGCAATGGTCCCCAGAATCGCTGGCGATTTCTTGGGGCGCACACCCAGCAATACGAGGAACGGAGCGACCCACATCAGGATCACTACCGCGTAGGAAATCGCTTCCCACGGCATATGGTAAACGCGGTGCACGATGAAGAAGGTCTCGACCGGAATATTTCCGTACCAGATCACGATGTATTGCGAGAAAACCAGGTAGACCCAGAAAATCGAGAACGCGAAGACGAGCTTCCCGAGATCGTGGAGCACGGTGGGATTGCGAAATGCGTTATGCGCGCCCAGACGCGCGCGCAACACGACTGCACTCACCGCGGTGGCGACGATCGCACTCCAGAACGCGCCCCCGAAAAAGTACCAGCCGAACAGCGTGCTGTGCCATTGCGGGGCAAGCGACATCACCAGGTCGAACGCAATCAGCGAGTAGACCACCGCGAAAAGAATCGCGAGGGCGACCGCGGTTCTGCGGGTCGCGGGCGGTGGCATCTCAATCTCGTTGGAGTTGCGCTGCCAGGCGGCCGCTTGTGGGCCGCGCGACAGCCTGACCAGCATCAGGCTGAGCACGGTCATGAGCGCGAGTCCGACCCCGTCGCGCGCGAACAGAAACGGAGTATTGAGCCAAGCCGCCTTCTGTGGAATCGGGTGTAGCACCCACGGAAAAATCAGCGTGCGGCCGAAGTAGAGCCCCCAGAAAAGAATGAAGCCGAGGGGAATGAATCCTACGAACGATTCCGCCAATCGATACTGCGTGGTCCCCGCCCATCTCCCCTGCGTCAGATAAAAGGCAGCCGACAGCACCACCCCACCCTGGGCGATTCCGAGCCACACCAGCAGATTCACTAGGTATGCCTGCCAAGCGCGATCCGCCTGGCCGCTGGCCAATCCCAGCCCGAATCCAACGATTCCCAGGAGCACCAGCACCCCAAGGAGAACTTTGAATGCAAGGCCGGCCACCGGCTGGGCCGGGACGGTTCGCTCCTCAATCGAAGTACCGACGGTTTGCGGCTCAGAGCTCATTTCCCTCCGCGCAGCCTAGGCCGCCTCGCGTCCGACTTCCTCTGCGCCCGCGTCCCTGAGAATCGATTCAAATCGAGTGCCGTCGCCCTCTTCGCATCGCACCACGACGCCGAAGCGGTCCTCGCTGAAGCGCGACGAATACCTGGCATCGATCTCGAAGGCGGGAACCCGCGCGTTAAACAGAAAACTCAGCACCGCCGAGATGCCACCAAACAACACCATCAGCTCAAAGATGATGACGATAAACGGCGGCCACGACACGATCGGCTTCCCGCCCACGACCAGGTTCCACTCCCACGAAGTGCCGATGGTCAGCGCCAACGCGCTGATCACGCCGAGAATCCCGCCGGTCAGCACGAATGCGCGCACCGGACTTTTGGGCTTACCGATGGCGTGCTCGATATGGTGGCTCGGGATCGGCGAAAAAACCCGCATCGCGATCGGCTTGGCCGAGCGCAGCTTCTCGACACAGCCGGCGCATCCGGACTCGTCTGCGAAAGAACCGATTATTTCCACCGGTGCGCTCATGCCGCGCGCGAATAATCTTTTCGAAGCGACTTGCGCAGCCACACGATCCCCTCTTTAAGCTCGGTCATAGAGACGATCGGGAGGAAGCGTGCAAACAACGAGAACAACCCCAAAAACCAGCCGAAGCTCCCGGCCGTGATCATGATCTCCGTGATCGAGGGGCGGAAAAACGCCCATTGCGAGGGGTTGAAATTGGTCGCCAGGGAGCCCGCGATAATCACGAAACGCTCGGTCCACATGCCGACATTGACGAACAACGAGATGATCCAGAGCGCGGTAAGGTTCACCCGGATGCGCGGCGAAAAGAGCAGGAGTGGGATCAGGCAGTTGCACAGCACCATCACCCAGAACAACCATCCCCAGGGACCGAAGTAGCGCATATAAAACGTCATCTGCTCGATCTTGTCGCCGCTGTACCAGGCCATGAAGGTTTCGACCGAGTACGAATAGGTCACCACCAGCGAGGTGAGCAGCACCACCTTGGCCAGGTTGTCGAAATGCCACGGGGTCAGCAGGTCCTCGATATGCAGCCACCGGCGCATCGGGACTAGCAGGGTGATAACCATCGCAACCCCGGAAAAAATCGCCCCCGCAACGAAGTACGGGGCAAAGATCGTGCTGTGCCATCCGGGGAGCTGTGCCATCGCGAAATCCCACGACACTACGCTGTGCACCGACAGGACCAGAGGCGTGGCAAGTCCCGCCAGGAGCAGATACGCCATCGAGAAATGCCGCCACTGCTCGTCGGTCCCCTGCCATCCCAGCGCCAGGGTCGCGTAGAAGGTTCTGCGCCAGCCGATCGCGTGCTCGCGCGCGTTGGCGACATCGGGAATCAGCCCCATGAACAGGAACAAGGCGCTGATGGTCAGGTAGGTAGAGACCGCGAAGGCATCCCACACCAGCGGCGAGCGAAAATTCGGCTGCAGGTAGCGTTCGTTCGGATACGGCAGCAGCCAGTACAGGTTCCAGACCCGCCCGAGGTGGATCATCGGGAACAGTCCGGCCGTGGCAACCGCGAACAGCGTCATGGTCTCGGCGGCGCGATAGACCGCGGTGCGCCATCGTGTGCGGAATAGAAAAAGAATCGCCGAGATCAGAGTGCCGGAATGGGCGATTCCCACCCAGAACACAAAGTTGGTGATGTACATCGCCCACATGACCGGCTGCCTAAGACCGGTCACACCCAGACCTTCATAGATCTGCCGCGTCCACAGCGCCGCGCCGATTCCGACCAGCACGAAACAGAATCCGACCCATATCCAGTAGGCGAGCCCCGGCATCTCCATGACGCGGAGTACACTGCGATCGATATCGCGAAAGGTCGGTGCGACAGGTTCCTGGACCGCGGCAGCCACTTACGCTTTTCCTTTCTCGCGATACAGATCGCGCAGATATACGATCGCGGGTTGCGTGTTCAGCTCGACCAGCGACCGATAGGCGCGCGGCTGGTTCTCGACTCGCCGCTGCATCATCGCGCTGTGTTCATTTTTCATGTCGCCAAATGTGATCGCCTTGGCGGGACAGGCCTGCGCGCAGGCTGTGATGATGTCAGAGTCACGCAGGGGGCGCTCCTCAATTCGTGCGCTGATTTCGGCGTGCTGAATGCGGTGAATGCAAAAGGTGCACTTCTCCATCACGCCGACACCCCGCGCCGTGACATCGGGATTGAGCTGTAAATTGAACGGCTGGGGCCACTCGGGCAGAAACCAGTTGAAGCGGCGTACTTTGTAGGGGCAGTTGTTCTCGCAATAGCGCGTGCCGACGCAGCGGTTGTAAACCTGACCATTGAGACCCTCGCGGGTGTGGTACGAAGCGAAGACCGGACATACCGGCTCACACGGCGCGTGATTACACTGCTGGCAGAGCATCGGCGACAGGTAGACACTCGGCCCCGGCTCGCTGGGGGTGGGAAAGTAGCGCTCGATGCGAATCCAGGACATGATTCGCCCGCGGCTCACCCCTTCCTGACCAACGATCGGCACGTTGTTCTCGGCATAGCAGGCTGCGACGCAGGCACTGCATCCGGTGCACGCGTTGACGTCAATGGTCATGCCACACTGACGCTCGTAATCAAAGGGCGGGTACATTTCGTACGGCTCGGGTGCGAGCGGTCGTTCGGCAACTTCGCCACCGCGCGCCAGTTCCTCGATGGTCATGGCCTCGACTAGCGAACGTCCCATCAGCTCGCTCTTGCCCAGCGGCGTGACCAGTTCGCGCGTGGTCGCGGTCGGGTTTGCCTTGACCGCGATGTAAAGCGCGCCGGGCTCGATAACTTCCCACGGATTGGAGCCACGATCTTTCGCATAGCGACCGTAGGATCGATGTCCCTGACCCAAGGGAACCGCGATCACTCCCGGGTGAACCCGATTCGAGAGCAGCGCCGGCGCGGAAATGACGCCGTGCTCGGTTCGAAGCTCCACAACCTGCTCCTGCGCGATGCCGAGTTTCTGCGCAGTCGAACTATGAATCTCGGCCCAGTTGTCCCAAACGATCTGGGTTATTGGCTCGGGAATCTCCTGGAGCCAGGGCTTATTGGCCCCGTCGCCGTCGTAGAGAAAGATATGCGGGAAAGTTAGCAGCGTAAGCTCCGGCGAGAGGGCCGAGGGAGTCGGCGTGCGGAGCGCGGCGGGATTCAATGTTACCGCCGCCGGCTTCGCATCAGTGAACATTCCGCCCTCGCGGCGCGCCGTGGTCCAGAAATCCTCGCTCGACGCGACTGCTTGGGAAGCCATTGCGAGCCAATCCGACTTCACCACCTCCTCGGTGGTAGTGCCGGGCAGACTGGTGGCGCCCGCCGCTTGTGCCGCCGCCAGCAGGATGTCGCCGGTCGCGCGCGAGGCGAACACCGGCTGCATTACCGGCTGTCCTAGACCGCGCACGTGCGCTCGCGGCCAGGTGTCGCGCCACGATTCAAGCGGGTGGTGAGCGGGCAGCAGCAGACTGGCCATCATCGCCGTCTCATCGGGAACCTCGCCGCACCAGACCACGCATGGAACCTTCTGCAGCGATTCCGCGGCGCGTAACGCGGGCGGCATTGTGAAGACCGGATTCCCCCCCGCGACAATCAGCACATCGATCTTGCTGTCACGCAGCGCGGTCATCGCCGCCGCCACTTCCTCGGGCGCGGTCGCACTCTCGGGTGGCGGGCCCTCGAGGAACACCATCGTGCGCCCCAGGTTTCCGGTCACCGCATTCAATACGTAGGCCGCGCTGTGAAGCGTCTGGTCGCTGCCGCCTGCCAGGGCGACCGCGCCTTCGGCCGTGCTGAAGGCTTCCGCCATGCTGGTGATCGCTTCTACGGAGACCTGAGTCCGCTGGCTCACCGACGCGGGATCGTAGGCGGCAACCATGGTGGTGAGCGCGTTGAGATCAACGTTCGAGTTCTGCGACACCCAGCGCTGCGCGATGAGCACGTGCAGGATGGCCCATGCGACCTGAGCCTCCTGCCCCGGCGCAATGGGTACCCATCGATCGCATCTGCCCGCCGTCATGCTCATCCGCGGTCCAACATAGAATGAGCGTCCCATGTCGAGGCCGGTTCGATGCTGCCTTGGGGTTCGGAACGCCGCGAACTGGCGCGCGTATTCGACCGGGGAGTCTCCGTTTTCCAGGAAGTCGCAGCCGAACGAGACCAGGGTTGCGGCCTGATCGATGCGATAGATCGGCAAATCGCGCCGGCCGAACAAGGCTTGCGCGGCCGCCCGCCGCGGTTCGGTTGACAGTGACTCGTAGTAAACGGCACGGCTTGAGCCGAACGAGGTCAGAAATGCGGCGACGATTTTCGCGAATGCGGGACCGCGCGGTGCGCCGAGAAAAGCGACCCGCTCCTTGCCGGCCTCAACCGCCCGATGGAGACGATCATTGAGCTGGCGGCCGGCTTGATCCCACGAAATTCGGACCAACGAACCGCCCTTACCGCGCAGCATTGGAGCGACCAGTCGGTCGGGATTGTAGAGCCCTTGCAGCGCCGCCTGACCACGAGCACATATCGAACCACCGGCGATTGGATCGACGGGATTTCCCTCCAGCTTCGTTACCCGTCCTTCGCGAACGGTCGCGACGATGCCGCATCCGGCCGCGCACTCCGCGCAAGTCGTCGCGTAGTAGGTGGGCATTCCGGGAGTGACATTTTCATCCGGGACGACGTAGGGAATGAGCCTGCGCGCCGCCGGCTTGCAGCCGGGAAGCGCCGTAGCCGCTCCCGCGCTGGCTGCCAGTTTGATAAAGGATCGCCGGGACAAACCATCGAGCATCGGATCCCCCGTTCAATGGTGACAGGCGACGCAATCCAAGGTCGCCTGTCGCTGCGTGTGACATTCCACGCAAAAACCCATGTTGATTTCTATAACCGGCACCACTCGATCCATGGTCTCCACCGGTCCGTGACAGTGCTGACAAGCGACGCCCGCATGAATGTGCGCGCGATGCGTGAACTTCACAAAGTCGGGGAGGGTATAAACGCGCTTCCAGCGGATTTCGAAAGGCGGCTGGCGGTGATCGTTCCAGGCACGGGTGACGGGCTGGATGCCGCCGGTAATTCCGCTCCCGTGGCATCCGACGCAGCGCGCGATCGGCGGTACCCCCGAGTTGTCGGATCGCCGCGCGTACTCGTGACAGTACTCACAGGGGATCTTGTTGATGCCGGCGTGGATCCGATGGCTGAATGGAACCGGCTGGACCACGTCGGCGCGTGGCAGCCACGGCCGCTGTGAAACGGCGATAACGCCGACTCCGCTGAGCAGCAGGAGGGCCGCGAGGGGCAGGAGCGTCCGGTTCATCTCGGCATACAGCGGTCAAACAGCGGCCGCACGCGGAGTTCAGCGACAAACCTCGGTCCGCGCGCTCCACTCGGAGCGCGGAACGAACAGCACACGCGCCAGGGTTGTCACAGGGAACGGCAAAACCGAACCCTGTTTATGTTCAACTGCGTAAAATGTCTAAAACAAAAATCGCTGTCAAATGAGAAGCGTTGATAGCTTTGCTTCGGACCGCAAGCTTTCGCACGTGATCGTCCGAGTGATCTCGGCCTGAGCACGGACCGCTTACGTTGCACGTTTTCTGGTCCGTCCACCTCAGCGATGGCCGGATAGAGGTCATGATGGAGATCGTCTTTCCGCCCGAATTCCAAAGGAAACGAATCGCTGACTCGACTGAGGGGGCTGACGGAGCCGGCGGCAGTGAATTTTGCGGGTCGATTGTGAGGAAATG
>DASXMJ010000137.1 GCA_036495685.1 Candidatus Binataceae bacterium
CACTCAGTAAGCGAGCAGCCCGCAGACCAGCAGATTCAATCCTGATCAAGCAGGCGCCGGAATGTGCGCACCGTTTTCCGAGCTCAGCGTCACTTTGATGATGATCACCAGTCACGATCCACAAGAGCACACCTGAGCAGACCGTTTCCGGGAATCAGAATCGAGCGGCCTCTTGGTCGTGCCCTGCGAGCCCATCAGTGCATCTTGTGTCGCGGCGCAGGCGGCGCGTAAGATGATCTCACCCGCTCGTAGTCGAGCGTTCACAGTTCGAAAACGCGCCGATGCTCAGTCTCTCTGCTTTCAATCCTCAGCCAACGACAACGTCGTTGCTTAATCCCCGCTGCGCACCGCCGCAGACGGCCCGTGCCATGCGGAGAAAGGATTACTCACATGGCATTTGAACTTCCCGCTCTCCCGTACGCGATGGACGCCCTGAAGCCGCATCTGTCTGCCGAAACACTCGAATACCATCATGGGAAACATCATGCTGCCTACGTCAACAACCTGAACAATCTGATTAAGGGCACCCCTAACGAGAGCAAGTCGCTCGAGGACATCATCAAGACCGCACCGAGCGGCGGGCTCTTTAACAATGCCGCGCAGCATTTCAACCACAGCTTCTACTGGAAGAGCCTGGCAGCGAAAGCGGGCGGCCAGCCTAAGGGAGCCGCGGCCGATGCGATTAAGTCTGGGTTCGGAAGCTTCGACGAATTCAAAAAGAAGTTCACCGAGGCGGCTACCACCCACTTCGGCAGCGGGTGGGCCTGGCTGGTACGCAAGCCGGACGGTTCGCTTGCAATTGAAGCGACTCATGATGCGGGAACCCCGCTGACCGGCGGCAACAAGCCGATCCTGACCTGCGATGTGTGGGAACACGCGTACTACATCGACTACCGCAACGCGCGTCCACGCTACATCGAAGCATTCTGGAACTTGGTCAACTGGGACTTCGCCAACGACAACCTCACCTAGCGGAGAGAGAAGTCGGCAGATTGCGTTACCTCGCAATCCGAAAATCGGCAGGATCCCCGATCTTTGTCCGCTTCTCTTTTCCGAGGCCACGGCATTAAGATTCGCGGCATGGAAAAGCTGGAAGGCAAGGTCGCGATCATCACCGGCGGCACGGGTGCCCTGGGCCGTGCTGCAGTCGATCAGTTTCTCACAGCCGGCGCGCGAGTGGCGGTGCCCTGGATCGTCGAGCCCGAGGTTCCGCTGCTGCGCGAGCGGCTCGGCAATCGTTTTCCTAACGATCAGCTGATGCTCGCGCGCGCCAACATCGGCGACGAGCCTGAAGCCGCCCGGTTTGTCGAAAGCGTCGCCAAACGCTTTGGTCGAATCGATATCCTGACCAACCTGGTTGGCGGCTTTTGGGGCGGAAAGCCGATAAGCGAGACTACCGCCGCCGAGTGGCAGGCAATGTTTGACTTAAATCTCAAACCGACCTTCCTGATGTGCCGCGCGGTCGCGCCCCTGATGCAGAAGAACAAATTCGGCAGAATTGTTTCGGTTACCTCGCGCAGCGGTCTCACCGGCGCGGGCGATTTTGCCGCCTATGCGGTGGCGAAGGGCGCGATCGCGACTTTCACCTCATCGCTGGCCGAGGAACTGCTGGCGGACAATGTACTGGTGAATGCGATTGCGCCCAGCACGATTGACACTGAAGCCAACCGCAAGGCGATGCCAAAAGCGAAGCACGAAAACTGGGTCAAGCCCGAAGACATCGCCGCGACCATCGCGTACCTGTGCTCCGAAGATTGCCGGGTAACTTCCGGTGCAGTGGTCCCGGTATACGGTCGCGCCTAGCGAAGCGAAATCAGCCGCTATCAAGAGACTGTAGTTCAGCTCTGCGCACACCCGGGGAGCGCGCGGATAGGCCTCCGCACGCAGCCCAGCAGAGTCGGGTTAAATTTAGCGGCCAATTGTTCTTTGACCATCCAAGAAAAGCCGCATGCGTTGCGACTTTTGCGCGATATGTCGCGTGGTGACTCACCAGCCCTCCCGACTTGGACTACAATTCATTTAAAGACTTAGACGAGTCAGGAGCGACGGCCAGGTAGCTAAGCGACCGATCCCATTCGTTTCTCACCTTGTT
>DASXMJ010000138.1 GCA_036495685.1 Candidatus Binataceae bacterium
TGTCATGCCGGTTAAACGCAGCGAAATAGCGCTCGATGAGCTCCTCTTCCGAAGTCATGAGAAACCTCCTCAACGGCTGGGCCGGAGCATCTGCCAACAGCTCTCGGCAGTCAATTTTTCCCCATCCAGGACCTGTAGGTCCCGGCGTCTGATCGCCGAAATGGCCGCCGCACAGAGCGCCCCACTCAGCAGGTCGGCCAGCAAACCCGCATCACCGGCGCGCACCTCTCGGTGGTTCTGTCCCTCACGGACCATCCTGATGAGTTCCTGCCGGACGTGCGGCAGGGCGGGGGGGAGCGCGGCGAGAAACCGGGCTTCGTTCTCACAAAAATAAACAAACTCCTGCGAGTGGGTCCGCGCGGTTTCGAATTCCAGGTGGACCAGAGCGCGCAGCTTTGTCCGCAGCGGGCGCTTCCCCTCTACGATCTGTCGCACCTGCTGGCCGTACCAACCATACCAGCTGGCGAAGATCTCCTGCGCCATTTGCTCCTTGCCGACGAAGTGGCGATAGATTGCGGCTTCGCGCACACCTGCCGCATCGGCTATGTCCCGCATGCTGGTCGCATCGACGCCGACCTTGGCGAACAAGGCGGTCGCCGCGGCAACAATCGCCGGCCGCTTGGTCCCCGGCTTTTCCTTGAGAACCTGCATTAGTTAGTGAACGAACACTAACACGACGCGAACCGATGTCAAGCGAACGTGCTCCCGGTGGGGGTTTTTTTCGCCGGACGATGAAGACTTCGCACACCGTGCTGACGGTGCAGGGCCGCATTTTGTGGGAAACCGAACCGCACGAAATTGACAAGGCCAGTACCCGACGGTTACCAATATACGTGCCCCGTCGAGTTTCCAGTTCGAGCGCAAAAGAGGCAGTAAGCTGGCAGCGTCATCGGTGATCGCCGTCATCCCGGCGCGCTACGCTTCTACGCGCCTGCCCGCCAAGGCCCTGGCGGAGATCGATGGGGTGCCGATGGTGGTCCGCGTCTGGCAGCAAACCCGCAAGGCGGGATCAATCGATAAAACCATCGTGGCGACCGACGATGAGCGGATTGCCGAGGTGGTACGGCGTGCGGGGGGTGAGGCGATGATTACCGCGGCGACCCATCAGAGCGGCACCGATCGAATCGCGGAGGTGGCGCGCCGGGTTTCCGCCGAGGTTTACCTCAACGTGCAGGGTGATTTGCCTTTCCTTGATCCCGCCGACCTAGATGCGCTCGCGACCCCGGTGCGAACCGATCCATCGATCGCGATGGCGACCCTCGGCACGCCGATCGTGGATCAGCATGAATGGACCAACCCGAACGTGGTGAAAGTTGTCCGCGGCGCGCAGGGCAACGCGCTGTATTTTTCGCGCGCGTCGATTCCCTGTCCGCGCGACACCGAAGCAATCCCTGAGGTCGCGCTGCGTCACATCGGCGTATACGCCTATCGGCGCGAGTTCTTGCTCCGGTTTGCGGCCCTGCCAGAGGGGGTGCGGGAGCGAATCGAAAAACTCGAGCAACTCCGCGCGCTCGAAAATGGCTACGCAATCCGGGTGGTGCCTTCCGTGGCGCCATCGCTTGAGATAGATACT
>DASXMJ010000139.1 GCA_036495685.1 Candidatus Binataceae bacterium
CGCCGAGCGGCCGCGATGCTCGGCACTGCCATTCTCCAGGTCGGGACGCCCGCGATAGAAGATGAACTCGCCCGCCTGGAGCGCCATCGAGGCTTGCAGCAGGGAGGTCTCGCAGAATTGTCCGCGCCCGGTCCGCTCACGGGCACACAGCGCGGTGACGCATCCAAGCGCGGAGATCATTGCGGCGCCGTAGTCGCAAATCGCGCAGGTCAGGTAAACCGGATGCCCATGCGGACCACCCTGTGCGGCCATCACTCCGGAGTACGACTGTAACAGCGGGTCAAAGCCGGGCCGATCGTGCTCGGGGCCGTGATTTCCAAACGCGTTTACCGACATGAAGATGATGCGCGGATTCAGCGACGAGAGCCGTGGGTAATCGAAACCGAAGCGGCGCATCCGCCCGGGGCGAAGATTCTCCACCACCACATCGGCCTTGCGCGCGAGCCCCTCAACTATTTCGCGGCCCGCCTCGGTCGCCAAATTGAGCGAAAGTCCGCGCTTGCCCTGGTTCCAGCCCAGAAAACCGAATCCGAAATGCCGAAAAGAATCGCCCTCGAGGCTTTCGATCTTGATAACAGTCGCACCGAGTTGTGCCAAAATCATCGGGCCATAGGAGCCGGCGATATAACTGGCGAAGTCCAGCACCACGATTCCGTCGAGCGGCCCCCGGGCGGGCGGCCGCGGCCCGTCAGCCGAGATCGACCGCGCCGGACCATCAGACTCTGCGAGCCACCTCCGCGCCGCACGCTCGTCGCCGCGCGCGGGCGCGGGTCCGGAAATCGCGCCCGGCGTGTCGTGAAGGAAAAACGGCAAGCCCAACTGCACCGTCGCGCCGAGCGTCGGGTCGTGGATTTCCTGGCGCATCCCCAGGGCTTGGGTCTGCTCCCAGTCGATAAATTCCTGGCGGGTCAGGACCGGCGCACAGGGGACATCGTTGTCGCGCAGAATCTTGAGCCACTCGGCGCGCGGTTTGGTGCGAAGGATCGGTTCGATGATGTCCTTCAGCGGTTGCCACTGATCACCTGGAATTCCCCAGGGAGCGTTTTCGAAGCGCGGGTCGGCAACCAGGTCGGGTCGTTCCAGCGCAAGCGTGAACTTGCCCCAGAAAGTCGAGTTACCGCACGCCGCGAACAAGTAGCGCCCGTCGCCAGCCTGAAACAATCGATAACAGGGAATCGGACCGAGCGGATCCTGGGGTCCGTGGTAGAGCGTGGTCAATTTCTCGTGGCGGATGATGCCCCCGGTCTGGAGCGAAAACGCGCCCGCGAGCAATGACACTTCAACGGCCTCCCCGGCCGCCTCCCCGCGGCGGGCAAACAGCGACGCTACCGCCGCCGTTGCTGCCATCACCCCGGCCGAATAGCTAGCTGCGGGAAATACCAGCGCGACCGGACTCGCGCTGCGCGCCCATTGGCTGCCGGTTATCCCGGAATAGGCAGCTACCAGATCGTCGTTCGCGTCAAACTCCGCCAGCTCACCGCGGCTACCCAGCGGCGGCACATTCACGGCTATCGCGCGGGGGTTCAACCGATGCACAGATTCCGGGTCGAGTTTCAGTCGCTTTAAATTCGCGGGAGTAAAACCGGTCACCACCACGTCGGCCCAGTGCAGCAGCTCCGCCACGCGTTCGGGAGCCGCATGCAGGTCAAAGAACAGCGACTGTTTGGAGCGGTTCAGAACGTGAAAATGTGACGAGCCGCGGCGCGCAGAACCGTCCCGCGGCTCGACCTTGATGGTTCGCGCACCCTGCTCCGCAAGAATCCACGCGGTGTACTCCGCCCCCAGGTTGGAACCGAACTCGACGACCTTAACGCCTTCCAGAGCCGACATTTCTCACCATCAAAGCGACATAAAGCATAAAAGGGATGCACCGCCGAATCGACTTTTACGCTCGGCAACCACATCGGATGGCGGAGATTGTCGTCGAGCGCGGCACAAAAGATCAACGGGTCTTCCAGCCCTGCGCTCGACTAATTCTTGCCGGGGTTCACCTCGATTTAGCGACCACCGGATTGCACGCCGCGCGGGCAGTTGGGTCACCGCGACTGCGCGCGGCACTTTCGATGGCACGATTCTCGCCTTTGGCCGGGTACCGAGGTTGCCATTTCGGTCGAGCGAACCGCGCGCGGTCCTGCCGTCGGGCACTCGCTCATTTTCAACCTACCTGTTCTTTATCAACACCAAGACGCGCCAGCCTGTCGGATTTCAATCGACTGACATCGTGGATTAATCGGGTCGTAACCTTGGCCGCCTAAGTTCACCGCGCTCGCGTATGACCTGCGCGGGACAGGCGAGGATTCTCCCGAGGGGGAGACAACTAGTTCTGAAAGACTGGAGAGAGCGATGAGAAAACCAATCGTGGTGGCTGCGTTGCTCGTGCTGGTCGGAGCGTTGGGCGGCTACGCATCCAGCCGCGCGGCGCTGCTGATCAACGGCGCGGGAGCAACCTTTCCGTACCCTATCTACTCGAAATGGTTCGATGTCTACGCCAAGCAAGTCCCCGACGTAAAATTCAACTATCAGTCGATCGGTTCCGGCGGCGGAATCCGGATGTTAACCAACCGTACGGTCGATATCGGTGCAAGCGACGCGCCCATGAGCGATGAACAGCTCAAAGCGGCGCCGGGGAAGATTCTCCATTTTCCTTCGGTGATGGGCGCGGTGGTAGTTGCCTATAACCTGCCCGGCTTCAGCGGAACACTCAAACTCGACGGGCCGACCGTCGCCGATATCTTCATGGGCAAGATCACCAAGTGGAACGATCCAAAGATCGCGGCGCTCAATCCGGGTGCTACTCTCCCCGCCACCGACATCGTGGTCGCCCATCGCTCTGACGGGAGCGGCACCAGTTACATCTTCACCGATTACCTTTCCAAGGTTAGTCCCGCCTGGGCCAGCGGCGTCGGCAAGGCGACCGCCGTCAAATGGCCGGTCGGATTGGGCGGCAAGGGCAACGAAGGGGTAACTGCGCTGGTGCAGCAGACGCCTGGCTCGATCGGCTACATCGAGCTGATTTACGCGCTTACCAATCACATCCCGTTTGCCGATCTAAAGAATCATGATGGCAACTGGGTCAAGGCCAGCCTGGAGGGAGTTACCGCGGCCGCAGCAGGTGCAGCGGCGAACATGCCATCCGATTTCCGCGTATCGATCACCGACGCGTCGGGCGCAAGTGCATACCCGATCTCGTCGTTTACCTACCTGCTGGTTTTTCAGCAGCAAAGCAAACGCGATGTCGGCGAGCAGGTAAAGCGGTTCATCAACTGGGCGCTGCATACGGGCCAGCAGTACGCGCCGCCCCTGAACTACGCTCCGCTTCCCGCCCAGGTGGTCGAGCTTGCGGCCAAGCAGGTGGACACAATCGAGCTTCCAGCCAAGTAACGAGCAGCACGAGGGGAGAGTTAAGAGATGGGTTCGAAGATGAATAGTCAGTTTCTGCGAATGAGTATTGGCGCAGGGGTAATCGTGGTAGGGTTGGCCAGCTGCTACAGCAGGAGCACAAGTGGAGGCAACTTCCCTCCGCCGGGCGCGGCGATGGCCAACGGCCAGCCGATTGTGCCTGCCGACATGAGCAACTGCACCCTCATAAGTTCCAGCTCGCCCACAAAATACGAATGCGGCGGCAAGCAATACACCACCTTCGATCTCTACCGGGCGCGCAGGGCGCGCGAGAATTATAAGAACGTCGGCGGCGGGCCGTCGGAGACCGTCGTCCAGCAGGGAAGCAAGCAACAGTAAGGGCAGGCGAAACAGAGACGGGCGTTACGGCGCCTGACGACTCAACGTTACGGCGCCCGAGGACAAGAGGAGGAACCCTGGTGAAAGTCGCAAAGCGTAGATTTCTAGTGGCGGCCATCCTAAGCGTGGTTTTGATCGCGCTGGGAACATCGGTGCCCGCGCGAGCGCAGGGCTATTCAACACCGATGCTGAAATTGTATGTCGATCCGGTCACCGGGCAGGTGTTCACCCGGCCCGGAAAAGGACGCTCCCTGCTGACCGAGGTGCCGGCCACGACGCTGGATGCGAACGCCATCGAGCGGCGGGTAGAGCAGAAAACCCAGGTGCAACTCGATGCCAACAAGCAGCAGATTCAGCAGCTGGTCCACCAGAATTCCGAGCTTACTCAGAGCAATGCGGATTTGGAGCGTCAGGTGGCGGAGATCAAACCCGCTTGGCGTAGCTATATCGACAACTTCCAGGACAAGTTCCGTATCGGAACCCTGATCTACGCAGACTGGCGCCTGTACACCCACACCGGATTTCAACCGCAGGAACTGACGCAGATTATGAATCCGGGACCACAGAACAACATTTTCAACTCATTCGACATTACCCGTACCTATCTGAATTTCTATTTCTTTCCCACCGAGGGCCTGACGGCACGCGTTACGCCGAATATCTATCAGCAGGTCGGCAACGGAACCAATGTTACGGTTGGCAATAACACGCAGTGGAATAGCAACCTGAACGGCAACTTGGGCTTCCGTCTCAAGTACGCCTACCTGCAATACAACAAGTTGTTCGACTGGTTAGAGCCGCTCAAAGGCAACACGATTACGGGCGGCCAGCAACCGAATCCGCTGGTCGCGTGGGAAGAAGACCTGTGGGGTTTTCGTTACGTGTGCTTGACGCCGTGGAACTACTATAGCCTGTCGTCCACGCAGGTCGGCGCATCCATTCAGGGGCCCATCAAGTTCAACGAAAAGCAGTACATCGACTATGACCTCGGCGTGTACAACAACGCCAGTTTCCATGCGACTGAGCAGACCAACACTGTGCAATACATGAACCGTATCAGCGTCTATCCGCTCGGCGCCAAGTGGCGCTTCGACGGCCTTGGCCTGACCTGGTTCTTCGACTATGGCTACACCAACGCCGCACCGAGCACGGAGGGCGGTGCGCCGTTCGGGCCGCGAGCCGCGCAGGCTCATATAATGCGCCAAGCGTTCCTCGCGCACTATACCGCCGAGAACTGGGGCTTGGTGTTCGAGTACGATTTGGGCCACAACGCCTTTACCACCAGCAATGCCTTCTCCGGGTCAGGACCCATAACCACGGGACCGCAGTCGGCCAATCCGTATTTCAACTTCAGCCAGATGTCGACCGCCTTCCTGAACAATGGCCGGAACCCCAACGACGGGTATGCTCTCATGGGCCATTATCATATCCCGCATACGCCGTTCACCGCCTTCGGCCTGTGGTCGCTGTGGCACCCGAACACGGATATCCAGAACAATCCTCTGGACTTCCAGCGCTGGGTGGTTGGTGTGCAGTGGCAGATCAACGAATACCTGCGTGTCGCGATCGACAACCAGAACGTGAGCTACTACCACAGCCAGCACGACGTCAGTTTTGCGTCCGTCGATTCGGTCGTGCCGGGCATCTTCAAGAAACCGGGTGCCGGTCAAGTTGTCGATGCAGTACCGATCGACACCCACTCAATCTTTATCAACCTGGAGTTCAGCTACTAGAAGTCAGATGCGTCCGGCGCGGTGCAGACGGTGCACCGCGCCGGACCAACCCGCCACGAAAGGAAAAACCACGCATGAAGCGATTGATTACTGCAGGGGTGGCTCTGGGGCTGGTGGTCACGTTAGGCGCATGCAGCAATGCGATCACGACACCATCGGAAGAGAGTCGAAGCGCCGTAGCCCAGTGGAAGGGCAGAAATCGCATCGAGCTCACCCAGCAGATGGGTCAGCCCAAGGAAGCGGTGCCGCTGACCGATACCGGCGGCGAGATGCTCTACTATTCCTATGAGGGTCATCACTACGTGTTTGAAACCGACCCGCAGGGAAATATCATTTCGGCGGTGCAGACCCACTAGTACGCCCGCGTCATTTTCGAGTACGCGCAATCTATCGGCAGATTTGGGCGGTGCGGCGGTGGTCGCGCTGCCCGCTGTTTTTTGGACGGACCGAGGAGTCGGCCCTTCCATTGTCGCACCAGAACGCCACTGGTAGGATTCAAGATTGCGCTCCCACGCAGGCGGTCTCACGACGACGAAGTATCTGGCGATCGGAACTGTCGCGGCGAAGCGTTTCACTACCTGCGCAGGTTGTGTGGAGCAGGAAAGGCGCGAGGCGGCGCGGAATGGATTGGCAGGACCGCTAGCCGAGCAGATGGGAGCGTCAAGGCAGGCCGTGCCAATCACCGACACCGGGGGCGAGGAACTGCTCTACACTTTCCAGCGTCACCACTACTATTTCCAGACCAATGCTCAGAGAGTGATTGAAATCGCCGTGAGAACCGACCAATTACGGGCCTTTTCCAGACCTCGTCTTCAAATGGGCTTGTAGCCCGAACGTACGGCAGCAGAGTCGATTCATTTCTCGCCCGTCGCCTATCAGCAATTCCAGAAGAGGGCAGATCTGCTGTTCGCTTGTAGATTCGGAGCCGGCGGGCGCCCCAACCCGGCGGACAATCGCAGACGAGCCGGGAGCGCGAGTTCATTGGGGTGGACATTTGCCGGTA
>DASXMJ010000140.1 GCA_036495685.1 Candidatus Binataceae bacterium
GAACAGGAGCACTGCCGATCCCGCGGCCGCAATTTCTCGGACCAACGCGTAGATTTGTCGTTTGGTACCAATGTCGATGCCGCGAGTGGGATCAAAACAGAGCAAAATATCAAAACCACTGGCGAGCCACCGGGCGATCACGACCTTCTGCTGGTTGCCGCCGCTTAACCGGCGCAATTCTGATCCCGCGCGAGTATCGATCTGGAGGCGTTCGATAGCAGATGCTACCCGTTTTCGCTCCTCGTTAATCCTGATCGGACCCCAGTTCCGAATCCGGCCGAAGGCAGGCAAAACGATATTTTCCGGAATTGGCCGTTGCTGCAACAGAGCTAATAACCGGTTCGCCGGAACGAGCACGACCCCGGCTGCGATCGCATCTGCGGGATGGCGAAGTCTCAATTCCTCGCCATGCGCAAGGATGGCGCCTTCGTCGTAGCGGCGACTTCCCGCGATGCAATCAAATAGTTCTTCCTGTCCCTGGCCTTCTAGCGCGGCAATTCCCAGAACCTCACCTGGATAGAGTTTGAAGGAAACGTCGTTGACCTGCGGAGCGCAACGGAGCCCGCGCACTTCCAGCGCTGGTTCCGCATCGTCCGCCCGTGGACGAGGGGCACGTGTGGAAGGGGCGGAGGCGACCGCTCGAGCAGTTTCGGCCCCGAGCATGAGCGCGACGATACGCTCCTCGCTCCCGTGCGCGCGTTCCGTGACACCGGCCGTAACGCCATCACGCAAAACCGTCGCCCGGTCGCACAGGGCCGATACCTCGGCCATGCGGTGGGAAATGAAAATCACTGCGTTGCCTCTTTCGCGCCAGCGCTTCACCATCGCGTAAATCTGTTCAGAGAGATCAGCAGGAAGAGAAGCCGTAATTTCATCGAGCAGCAGGACTGCGGGTTCCCAAGCAAGCGCGCGAGCGAGATCAATGAGACGCAGCGTCGGGTCAGGCAGATCACGGACCAAGAGGCTGAAGTCGAGCTTGCCGACGCCGAGCTCTGCCAACCACTTGCGTACTGCGTCGACGGGGGCGCCTGCCAGGCCCATATTCTGTGTGACGGTCAGGTCCGGCACGAGCGCGGGATCTTGATAGACTGAGACAATTCCGGCGCGGCGTGCTTCTGCCGGGGATCGGAACGAACGGGCTGCGCCCTTCACCAGGATCTGGCCGCCATCTGCCGGAAAGACCCCCGTGATGATTTTGACCAATGTGCTCTTTCCGGCGCCATTCGCTCCCATTAGGCCATGAACCTCGCCAGGGCGCACCTGAAGCGAGGCGGCTTTGAGCGCAACAACCGAATCGAATTTTTTGGCAACGTCACGGGCTTCAAGAAGAAGGGTCGCTCCGCTCATGGAAAATGCGTTCTAGTGTCAGGAACAATCAAATCGTACTCGTCCTCGGAAGCAGTTCTTCCCGGCATTTGGTAAACGGCTCGTCATTCAATTCTTTGCCACCACCGTGCCTTCGCCCAAGCTGACACAATCGAGGACGAGGACGAGTACGAAAAAGCTTTATCGCGGAAGCGCGCCGCCCTCGAACGCCACAGTAACCGAAAGGCCACGGAGACCACAAAGGTCGAGACCAGGAACCCATCTTTCGTTTCTGTCTTCGTGCCCTTTGTGATCTTCCGTATTGTAGATTTTTCTGTATGGCG
>DASXMJ010000141.1 GCA_036495685.1 Candidatus Binataceae bacterium
AATGACGGTCTGTGTTGTTCTCGCCAGCCTGATTCCGATTCTGTGTGAAACAGGTGTTGGCTCCGATGTAATGAAACCGATTGCCGCTCCTATCGTGGGCGGCATGATCACCTCAACGATTCACGTCCTGATTCTGGTCCCGGTCTTCTTCGCCCTGATCAAACAGCGTGCGCTTCGCGCCGGGACTCTGACTATCAAGACAGGTACGGAATAGAACTGCCGCTTCGGCGCTTGGACTCAAAATGAGCCACATGACGCAGCGCGATCACCCGCAGATGACCGAGCCACACACGGGTCACAACATGTCCGACATTCACGCGAGCCACGACCGTCACGCCGGACACTCGGTTGCCATGTTTCGCGATAAATTTTGGCTGAGTTTCGCTCTCACCATCCCTGTCGTGTTTTGGTCAACCGATGTTCAACACTGGCTTGGTTACTCGGCACCTACCTTCCCTGGCTCAAAATTAATTCCGCCTATCCTTGGAACCGCCGTCTTCGTTTATGGCGGCTTCGTTTTCATCCGCGGAGCATGGGGCGAACTCACCGATTACAAGCCGGGCATGATGACTCTCATCAGCCTGGGGATCATAGCCGCATTTGGAACATCGCTCGCTGCGACATTCGGCCTATTTGAGCTTGACGTTTGGTGGGAACTCACATCACTGATTACGGTCATGCTCCTCGGCCACTGGCTGGAAATGCGAGCCATTTCCCAGGCGCGCGGCGCACTCAATGCGCTCTCCGCCCTTCTTCCCGATACCGCTGAACGCGTAAAGGGCGGAGAGACTGAATCGGTTCCGCTCTCTGCGTTGAGCGTTGGCGACATCGTTCTGGTGCGGCCCGGAGCCCGTGTTCCAGCAGATGGCACGGTCGTTGAGGGCGCGGCCGATGTTGACGAGTCCATGATTAGCGGTGAGTCTAAAACGGTACCGAAGGGAGCAGGAGCTAAAGTCATTGCGGGAACAGTTGCCAGTCGAGGAAGTCTTCGCGTCCGCGTCACCGCAGTCGGCGACCAAACTGCTCTCTCTGGAATCATGCGGCTCGTCGCCGCCGCCGAGGCTTCTGGCTCTCGCACGCAAGCTCTTGCCGACCGTGCCGCCGCGATCCTTTTCTACGTGGCGGTCGCCGCTGGAGCGATCACTTTCATCTACTGGTCGATCTCAGGCGACAAAGAACACGCCCTCATTCGAACTGCAACGGTCCTCATCATCGCCTGCCCCCATGCCCTAGGATTGGCGATTCCGCTCGTAATCGCTATTTCGACATCGCTAGGCGCTCAAAACGGGCTCCTTGTGAAGGACAGACTCGCACTCGAGCGCGCGCGCGATTTGGACATAGTCATCTTCGATAAGACCGGAACGCTGACACGCGGTTCTCCAGCGGTTTCAGACGTAATCGCGGCACCTGGCATTGCCGCAGACGATTTGATGGCACTTACTGCCGCTGTGGAGTCCACCTCCGAACATCCGCTTGCTAAGGCAATCGTCGCCGAAGCCAAGCGCCGAAACGTGGAGCGCTTATCAGCCACGAATTTCGAGGCCCTGCCCGGTCGCGGAGCGAAGGCATTCGTGGAAGGCAGGAGTGTCGAAATCGGGGGAACCCGGTTGTTGACTGAAGCCAGGGCGATCACGCCGCCAGACGTTGAAAAACTGACAACCACATGGGCATCCGATGGGAAGACGGTTCTCTACACGGTTGCTGCTGGCCGACTGCTCGGAGCTTTCGCCGTTGAAGATGAGATTCGGCCCGAATCGTCGGAAGCCGTCAGCGAACTTCATCGACTAGGTATCCGGGTCGCCATGATCACCGGAGATTCGAAGATGGTTGCCAATTCGGTCGCCCGGCGGATCGGAATCGATGAGGTCGCAGCGGAGGTTCTACCCGCTGACAAGGCCTCGGCAGTAGAGCGTTTTCAGGCCGGCGGCAAGAAGGTCGCCATGGTAGGCGACGGCGTGAACGACGCACCGGCGCTGGCGACCGCAGATGTAGGAATCGCAATAGGTGCAGGAACCGATGTGGCAATTGAGTCCGCCGGAATTGTGCTCGTGCGGAGTGATCCTCGCGACGTTGTCGGAGCCATCCAATTATCTCGGGCTACTTACAGAAAAATGATCCAAAATCTCGTTTGGGCAATCGCTTATAACATAGTCGCTATCCCCGTCGCCGCAGGCCTCTTCGTCCGATGGCGTTTGGAAATCCCCATGAGTGTCGGTGCGGTTGCGATGAACCTGTCTACCATCATCGTAGCCGTCAACGCTCAACTACTTCGCAGATTGAAATTGCAGCGCGAAGTAGGACTGAACAATTAGGCCTTCTTCGTGCCGGGTTTCATGCGCCGATATCCGGGGTGAACGCCGGGAGCAAGTCCCTGCTCGGTCGCGATCTTCTGAAGAAGTTCGCCGAGCTGTTCACGTTCGGCAGCGGTCAACGAGGCGGATAACGATTCTATGTGCTCGCGACCGATGCGGCCTATCTCGCTGAGCATGCCCTCGCCCTTCTCGGTCAGATGCAGCGCATACTGCCGGCGATCATCGGCATTTGGTCGGCGTTCGACCAGCCGTCGGTCCTCGAGCGCGTCGAGTATCGCCACCAAACGACTGGGATGGATGCCGAGTCTCGTCGACAGATCCTGCTGACTGAGCCCGCTGGAGGTCCCCAGCATGCGGAGGATCCCGGCGTCAGGCGGTGTGAGATTGAGTTGGGCGATTCGTTCGCCGAATCGCATAGCTGCATGGGCACCTACTTGGGCCAGGAGGAAGGCCAATGGGGCTTTTGTTCTTTGCACAACGTATAGTTGCATTTTTAAATCGTTTATGATATAAACTATTATATTATGAAACCAACTCCTGCAACACGATTTGCCGGGCCTGCGCTCTTGCCCCTGGCCATTGTTTACACTTTGCTGTTCGTCGCCAATATCGCCTCTGCGGTCCTGCTGCGCCACGGCCCCTCGTTCGTTACCCCCTTCGGCGATGCCGAGGCCGCACGTGCCTTCTTTGCCGCGAGCCCATTCGCAGTCAAACTGAGCGCGTTTTTCTTCTTCGGCTCCGCAGTGCCACTTGCCATCTACACCGCCACAGTTGTTAGCCGACTGCGTTATCTCGGCGTGCGTGCCGCGGGCACCAACATCGCGCTCTTCGGCGGCTTCGCCGCGTCGGGAACGATCGCAATCTCTGGCGTGTGTACGTGGGTGCTTTCGGTGCCCGAAGTGTCGGCATCGCTCGTGGCTACGCGTGTTCTGTACTTCCTATCGTTCTTGTTCGGTGGTGCTGGTTTTGCGGTGGCCTTCGGGCTTCTCGCTGCTGGAGTCTCGGTTACCAGCCACTTTGCTCGCCTGTTGCCGCGGTGGCTGACCGTACTGGGAATGATCGTCGCGGTGGCCGGCGAGCTGTCCTATTTGAGCCTGATCGTCTATCCCGCGAACCTGGCAATCCCAGTAACGAGGTTCGTTGGATTCGCCTGGCTGATCCTGGTTGGCGGCCGCTTGCCAAAAACACTCCGCCGTACAGAAGCAGCGTCCGGAGAAGGAGCAACCGCATGAGTTCTATACGAGATCAGGTCGCGCTGGTAACGGGCAGGTCACGGGGCATCGGAGCCGCAATCGCCAAATCATTTGCGCAGCTGGGGGCCAAGGTCGTGGTCCACGGAAGGGACGGCGCAGCGCTATCGTCCATCCGAAAAGAAATCGATCTCGCCGGCGGCCGTTCGATGCAGATCAGTGGCGATGTCACGAACTTTGCCGATATCGAGGCCGCTCGTCTTCGGATCGAAGGTGAGTTCGGATGCCTGGTGCCTAGTCACGGGCAAACCTGAAGAGGTGGCAGGGGATCGCTCAGTCAAATAACGTTCGCTCGATCACTGGTGGAGGTGCGACCGTAGGAAATTCGAGCCCGTTTTTGATGCACATATCACGGAAAAGTTGAACGCTGGCAGGACCGAACCCGGCGTAATGGTTGTTGAAGTATCCATAGATCGTGACTCCGCGTCGTTGAATCTTCTTGCACACATCGACCCATGAAGTCATTTCCGCTGTCCGGTCCACCACGATTCGATTCCAAACCCTTGTGATGCGCTCGATCCCTATCCTATCGCCCAGCCAGCGAATATAGGCGAAGTCGGCGGTGATGGGGTCAAACTTCACAAATATTTCATTCGGACCCGGCATAAATGATCGCTCGGTTAACGCGTACGCAACGTTATGCACGCGGAGCAAGTCGAAGAAGTCGGCGTCCAGCCACCATTTGTTCCGAATCTCCAACGCAAAATGATGGTCCTTGGGAAGCTTGCTGAGGAATGGCGCTAGTCGCGCCAGAAATTCCTTCCCACTTCTGAAGACCGTGCTATTGAAATGTCCAAATTGAAACAAAAGCGGTCCGAGCTTCTCGCCCATTAAATCCATCGTGTCGAGAAACTGCTTCAGGTCATCATCGCAATTCTGCAAGACCTTCTCGTGGGTGATTATTTGAGGAACCTTCGCGGCCAGTTTGAACCCTGGCGGAGTTTTGCGTTCCCATCCACTAACGGTAGCGACTGAGGGCGCGCGATAAAATGTCGAATCCACTTCCACAGTGTCGAATTTCGTCGCGTAGTAGGTTAGGTAGTCGGCGGACTTCATGCCGACCGGGTAGAACGAACCTTGCCACCCAGAAGCCACAAAGGCCGAAGTGCCGAGGCGCAGTTCCGTCATGCCCCGAGATTCTACACCGGGAGCGGCGGTGGTAAACTCTAGCAATGCTTATTGGGAAAAAGTTGCGCCTCTTCAAGAAAATCAAGCACGCTAAAGCGGTCATCCTAAACGGACAGCAATTGTTTTTGAAGGAGTGCGCGAAGTGCGGTATCGAGTTCTATGCC
>DASXMJ010000142.1 GCA_036495685.1 Candidatus Binataceae bacterium
GGTGTATGAGCTCTTGGTACCCACGCAGCAGCGTCTGGTCGGCGCAGGTATAAGGGAGGGGGTCTATGAAGTTGGCGGCGATCTACGCTCGAGTGTCCTCGGATCAGCAGCGCGAGGAACACACGATTGCGAGCCAGACGGCAGCGCTGATCGAGTTCGCGAAGAACCACGAACTGGAGGTTCCAAAGGAGTGGATCTTCGAAGACGAAGGCTATAGCGGCGCGACGCTGGAGCGGCCGGGCTTGGAACGCGTACGAGACCTCGCGGCCGAAGGGCAGATCCAGGTCGTCTTGGCCTACGCGCCCGATCGGTTAAGTCGCAAATACGCTTATCAGATCCTGCTGATTGAGGAGTTAGCTCGACACGGGGTGGAGATGCGCTTCGTGAAAGCTCCCCAAAGCGTCACCGCAGAAGATCAGCTGCTCGTACAGTTCCAGGGCATGATCGCCGAGTACGAACGAGCGCAGATCCTAGAACGCTCTCGGCGCGGCAAACGATATCGCGCTCGATCCGGTGAAGTCAGCGTGCTGAGCGGTGCGCCGTACGGGTACCAGTATATTCGCAAGAGCGACGAGCTCCTGGCCTCATATAGAGTGATCGACGCGGAGGCCCGGGTGGTTCAACGAGTTTATGAGATGTACACGGTCGACGGGCTCAGCATAGGAGAGATCACGCGCCGGCTTAATGCCGAAGGCATCCCCACCCGCAAGCGGAGCGCCCGTTGGGAGCGCTCGGTGGTGTGGGCCATGTTGCGCAATTCGGCTTATCGCGGTGCTGCCTTCTTCGGCAAGACGCGCATCGCTGGCCGGATGCGTGTCACCCGAGCACTGCGGCGGCGCGGTGCGATCGTGTCCAGCAACAGTAACGGCCACGAGCGTCCGCGCGAGGAGTGGATCGAGATCCCGGTGCCCGCGCTAGTCAGTGATGACAGCTTCGCGCGAGCCCAGGAACTGCTCCAGGAGAACAAACTACGCTCGCGACGCCGCACCATCACGCCGAGCATCGTGCAGGGCTTGGTCAGCTGTCAGAAGTGCGGTTATGCTTTTTCCCGCACCTCGACTTACACCAGCGCGCGCAAGCTCCACTACTACAAATGTATTGGCTCGGACGGCTGGCGAAAACTGGGCGGTCCGGTGTGCGACAATGCCCGCTTCGTGCGCCAGGACCTGCTCGATCAAATCGTGTGGGCAGAAGTCATCCGATTGCTTGAGGACCCGACCTTGATCCAGCAGGAACTCGATCGCCGCCTGGCCGCGGCGCGTTCCTCCGATCCGACCAAACAGCGCGAACAAAGCTTGCGCAAGGAAGCGACGCGTGTCGGCAACCGCCTGGAGAGGCTGCTCACCGCCTACCAGGAAGAACTCTTGTCGCTCGAGCAGTTGCGGGAGCGAATGCCCCCGCTGCGCCAACGCGAACAAACTTTACGCGCCGAGCTGCAAGCGATCGCTGATCAAGCTAGCGATCGCGCCTCCTTCTTGCGCCTGGCAGAGACCCTCGCGGCGTTCCTGGGTCGACTGCGCAGCACCGCCGATACGCTTGACGTCATGGAGCGCCAGCGGATCGTGCGGCTGGTCGTCAAGGAGATCCTTATAGGCGACGACAGTATCGTTATCCGACACAGCATTCCGATAGCCTCGACGCCCCCCGCCAGCGGTGGCCCGCCGGCTCCCAGTCGCCCCGATGCCGGCCAAAGTTACCTTTTGCGTTCGGGGAGCAACTTCGCCCATCCTTTCCAACATCTACTTGCATGAAGTGCTGGATGAGTGGTTCACGCAGCAGGTTGTGCCGCGGCTCGTCGGCGGTGCTGTCCTAATCCGCTATGGAGATGATGCAGTCATCATCTTCGCGCAAGAGCGGGACGCGCAGCGGGTGCTCGACGTGCTGCCCAAGCGGCTGGCCAAATACGGTCTAACGCTTCACCCGGAAAAGACCCGGCTGATTGACTTCCGGCGACCGGATACGAGAACCGAGGGGTCGTCGAGCAGCGGGGACGCCCGGTCAGAGCCCGGCAGTTTTGACTTGTTGGGCTTCACTCATTACTGGGCGAAGTCCCGCAATGGGTACTGGGTGGTGAAGCAGAAGACCGCAAAGGACCGCTTCCAGCGCGCGCTCAAGCGCGTCGCCGACTGGTGCCGGAGTCATCTGCATGAGCCGGTGCGCGAGCAGTGGGTCGCACTCACGCGAAAGTTGTTGGGGCACTTTGGATATTTCGGTCTTACCGGAAACTTCAGAGCGCTGCGCCACTTCTGCTACCGCGTTACCGAAGTGTGGCGCAAATGGTTGAGCCGCCGCTCGCAACGAGCGCGGATATCATGGGAAGGCATGGTGCGCCTGCTCGAGCGGTATCCGCTGCCCCAGCCGCGCATCCGTACCTCCTCCGTCATGTAGCGAAGCCGTGGGCCGAGGAGCCGGATGCGATAATCTCGCACGTCCGGATCCGTGGGAACCTCGGGGAGCGATCCCCGAGGTGACCCGACAGCCGGTATTCGATGAAGCCAACTTCGGATATCGGCGAGGGCGATCAACGAAGGACGCCATGCGCAAGGTCTGGAGGGAGATTCACAGCGGGCGCGAGTGGATCGTGGATGCAGATTTGAAAAACTTTTTGGGTCTGTGGACCATGAGAAACTTCTAACCCTGGTGGCCCAGCAAATAGCAGATGGTCGGGTGCTGCGCCTGATTCGGGCGATGCTCAAGGCCGGAAGCTATGGCAAGGGGCAACTCTTCCCCAG
>DASXMJ010000143.1 GCA_036495685.1 Candidatus Binataceae bacterium
TCCCTGGTTGGCCGTGTATGCGAAAGCATTTTGCGGGTCGACGGCAAGTCCCGTCGGTGAGCTGACGCTTCCGGAGGAAAGGGGTGGGAGACTCAACGTGCCGCCGTTAAGAATCTGGAACGCCCAGGTGTTCCCTGCTCCCTGGTTTGCCGTCAGCACGTAGTTTATCGACGAAAGAACCGCGATTCCGATGCCCACCGGCACGTTGCCCGTAAAGGTCGCTGGGTAGTTGGTTCCAACCACCGGCGAGCCGGTCGTGATGTTGAACTGAATCACTACCCCGTTGGTCAGATCGTCGACATAGAGAAACGAACCCGTCGGATCGATGGTCATTAATCCGGGAGAGCCCCTGGCCCCAGTAGGTAGATTTGGCACGGCAACGCCGCTTTGAGAGAGAGTGCCATTCGAATTTACGGTGAAGGTGTAGATGAGGCCGGCCTTATTGTCCGCGACGTACAGAATAGAGCCGCTCGAATTCAGAACCAGTCCGAATGGTCCCGAAAGGTTGGAGATCGTTTGAACCGTAGTCAGAGCGCCATCGGAGCCGATTGACCACGCGCTGATTGTGCCATTACCGAAGTTGGTCACCCACAGGAACGTTCCGGCGGGGTTTATCGCGATCATTTCGGGGCCGCTGCCGGATCCATCGCTCACCGCGCCAATCGAGACGAGCGTCCCGTTCGAGTGGATCGAGTATTCGAGAATGGTGTTGTCGACGAAATTCGTCGCGTACAGGAAGCTGTTGTTGGGCGTTATCGCCATCCCTTTGGGACCCTGCTTTGATCCAGCAGCGACCGCATCGACCCGTTTCAGACCGCCGGTGGTGGTGTTGCGGGTGAATTCCGAGATGGTCCCGGAGTTGAAGTTAGTAACGAACGCCAGGGTAGCGGGACTTGCGGTCCCGGTCGGGGTGGCCGTAGGAGTGGTCCCGGTCGGGGTGGCCGTGGAAGTCGTGGTCGCCGTTACCGTGGGGAAGATCGAGCCACCGCACGCGACCATGCCAACGGTTGGGGCCAGGAGCAGTAAAGGCGGAAAAATCGCGAAGATTTTCAGCGCCGTGGAAAGTCTGGACAACAACTTTTCCTCGAGTCCCCCGCTCGGTCGAATTCGAGCAGTGTATAAAAAGCTCCAATCACGCGCCAACGGCTAGCGTGTGAAGATTATACGTATGAGGGGGCGATTTTGTTTCAACGCCTTCCCGCTCGCACCAAAGGATTCCGTTCCAAGCTGCCATGCAGCTCCGGCCCAACCGGCCTTCGTGATCCGACAAATGCGTAGCTTTCCTCCCCGACCCAATGGGAGTCCAGTAGGCCGCCGCCGCGCTACATGAGCCGTGACGTGAAGCCATTGCCAATGGACTTTGCTTTCAGTCTCGACGATAGTTGCGCCCAACCCGGCGGATTTCCATGGGAGGAACTCTGTTGTCGGAAAGAATAATCGATGCGGTCCTGCCAAAGCTAACCGCGCGCATTCATCAAGTGATGGCGCAGCAGGGCGTGCCAGGTGTCGCGCTCGGGTTGGTCGAAGATCAGCAGGTGCTGTGGTCAGGAGGATTCGGCTACGCAGACGTCGCCTCGCAGCGCGCGATGGACGCCGACGCCATCTGCGGGGTGGCCTCTATCACCAAAACCTTCACCGCAACGGCCATCATGCAAGTGCGCGACCAGGGACGGCTTTCGCTGGATGATCCGGTAGGTCGCTACATTCCGGAAATCAGAAAGGTCCGTCCTCGGTTCGGAACACTCAAGGATCTTACGCTGCGACGGCTGATGACTCATCGCTCGGGACTGATCGGAGAAGCACCGACCGGCCACTGGTGGGAAATGAAGTTTCCTTCAGTTGCGGAGATTCTGGCGCTGCTTCCGCAAGTCGAGATGGTCATCGAGCCGGACTCTATATTCAAATACAACAACCTTGCTTTCGTTCTGCTCGGCGAGGTCATCGCGCGAATAACAGGCCGTACTTATCGCGACTACATTCGCCGACAGATCTTGCAACCGCTGCAAATGCGCTCCTCGGGTTTCGACCTCGCCAACCCGCGCAACGCGACCGGCTATATGCCGGAGCGTTACCAGGACGAGCCGGAGGTTTCGCCCGATCCTTCCACCAACGGTTACCTGGCCGCCGCCGGGCTCCGATCCTGCGTAACCGACCTGGCGAAGTGGGTCAGCTTGCAGTTTCGCACTGGCCAAGCAGAGCGAGCCGGTGCGCAGGTAATCAGCGGCAAGGCGCTTAGCGAGATGCATCGAATTACTTTCGTCGAACCGGATTGGCTGGCCGGGTACGGGCTGACCTGGATGGCGTCGCGAATCGGCGAGAATGTCTATCATCATCATGGCGGCTCAGTACCGGGATTTCTTTCGATGGTCGCATTCAACAAACCCCACAAATTGGGAGTGGTGGTCCTGACCAACAAGCAGGGCAACATCGCGTCAGGGACCATCGCGTTCGAAGCACTCGAGATGCTGACCGCTGAGGCCAAGAAGGAAACCAAGCCGGGATCCCCGCAGGCCACCCCCGCAAACCTCAAGCCGCTCATGGGACGCTACGTCGGCATGCCGGCGTTTGGCGTCATTTTCCACATTGAATGGCGCGATGGTGCGCTGCGGCTGGCACTGCCTACGGATCCTTTCATGATACCGACGCCGCCCACGCCCCTGTTGGCGACGGACAAGCCGGAGGTGTTTGTGATAGAGGCAGGCAGATGGGCGGGGGAGCCGCTCACAGTCGAGTTCGACTCAAATGGCCGCGTGAGTGGCTTCCAGATGAGCGCGCATGGGGGCCGGTTCAGAAAAATCGACTAAAGAGGAGGAGCCACGATGGCAGCGATCGACTTCAAGAAGATTCCCAGGTTCAAGCAACTGCCAATCAGGAAAGGCGCTCCACCGGAATCATCGTGGGGCGTGTTCGGAGACAATGATGAATTCGGATGCCTGAATTTTCTCACTCCCAAGGGCATCGTCGATGCGGCAAAGCTGGTGAAGAAGGGGAAGGTGTTCCGGCTGGACACGCCGATAAACTACGCGAAACCGCCCTTGTTCAATCGTAACCCGGCCCGTCACACGATCTTGAGTTTCGAACAATACGGATTGCTGGGCCATGACGATTCGATCGACAACTACAATACCCAGGAGGGAAGTCAGTGGGACGGGCTCGGGCATGTCGGCCACGTACGCCATCGTGCCTACTACAACGGCGTCACTGATGATCAGATAAAGGATGGACCGGGTGGCCAGCTCAGCATCCACAAATGGGCAGATCGGTTCGTAGGGCGCGGCTTGCTGATTGATGTGTGCAAGTACCTCGGCGCCAAGAAGCGGGCAGTCGACCCTCTGAGCGCTGCGGTCTACAAACTCAAGGACCTCCAGGATGCGCTCAAGGCGCAGGCAACCAAGGTGAAGCCGGGCTCCATTCTGCTGGTGCGCACCGGTTGGCTCGGCGCGTACCTGAAAGCCTCAGACCAGCAGAAGAAGGAGATGGCTCCGCTCGAGGCGCTCAAGTCTTGCGGCATCGAACCGACCAGCGCGATGGTAGAGTGGTTGTGGGACAATCGGTTTGCGGCGATCGGTACTGACTGCCCGGCAGTCGAGCCGTGGCCGTGGGACTTCAGAGATGAAGGCGCGTTACACTATAGGGCCCTATCGATGCTGGGGCTGCCGCTCGGAGAGCAATTTGTTCTGGACCACCTCGCCGCCGACTGTGCCAAGGACAAGCGCTACGAGTTCCTGCTGGTCTCGGTGCCGATGAACCTGGAAGGCGGCATCGCCTCGCCGCCCAACGCCGTTGCGATCAAATGAGGCCACCAACAGCGCATAGCTGACCCCTGGTGCGTTCGCTTATGGCGCCGTCTCCGACGATGCAAGGACGAGCCTCCGGATGCGGCGCTGGAGCGCGGGCCACCTGTTCATGCACCACCGCCCGCAGTAGAATTACCCGCCATCGAGGGCAATCCATGTGCGAGGGCGGGTTGCTCAGATAGATGAAGGGCGCGACTCCGCTTCAGCACGTTCTTGGCATTCACCTGATCCCGATCCAGCTGCGCGTCGTGGTGCAGGGACTGCTCCTGCTTGCGGCGCTGCTGACCGCGATCGCGATCAGGCGGCGCCGCTTTGCGCTCAGCACGACCACCTTTGTGCTGCTGGCAGCCGGCCTGACTCTCGACCTGGTTGCGGTCGGGATGCCTCTAGCGGATGCCTCTCCGGCGCGGAAGGTCGCTGCAGCGGCAGCAGCCCTGTTCCTGTTCGGCGTCATTCGCCTGGTGCTGGAGGCCATCGACGCGCTCACGCGGCGCGGCCGTTCGCATTTTTCCACGATTTTCAAAGACCTGGTGATGTTCTCCTTGTGGGGCATCGTGGTGGGGGCCGTGCTGTATACCGATTTTGGAGTGCAGCCGCTCTCGATCCTGACCACGACCACGGTGGTCGCGGCCGTGGTCGGTCTCGCCTTGCAGGAAACCCTGAGCAATATCTTCAGCGGGCTGACGCTCCAGCTCAGCAAACCATTCGAACCGGGCGACTGGGTGAAGGCCGGCGGGTTCATCGGCCGGGTCAAGGGCATCAACTGGCGTTCCACGACGGTCGTGACGCGGGCGAATGAACGGCTCGACATTCCCAATGCGACGATTGGCAAAGAGGTGCTGGTTAACTACGCGGAAGACGAAATCTGCGACGAGATATCGATCGGCGTCAGCTACAACGTGCCGCCCAACCGGGTCCGCGAAGTGATCGTCAAGGTACTTCACGATCTGCCCCATGTCGTGCCACAGCGGACCCCGCTGGTGCTGCCCTGGGAATATGGTGATTCGGCGATTCGGTATCGGATCAAATACTGGATCTCTGACTACACTTTTCAAGAGCAGGTCCACGCCGAGGCGGTGTCGAGTCTTTGGTACGCGCTTCGCCGCCATCGGATGGAAATTCCGTTCCCGATTCGCACGCTCGAATTGCGCCGTGCGCGTCCCGGTCATGCTGCGGAGGCGGAGTACGAGAGAGAACTTATCCACGAACTCCGCAAGGTCGACTTTTTGCACGAGCTGGACGACAGTGCGCTAAAAATATTGCTGTCATCCGTGCAAGTTCATGAGTTCGGTGCTGGCGAAGTGCTGATGCGCCAGGGAGAAGCTGGTGAGACGATGTACATCGTTCGCCATGGGCACGTGGAAGTGATCGCACACGGAGCCGCGGGATCGGAGCGGCATCTAGCGACAATGGGCACCTCGCAGGTTATCGGAGAGGCCGCCCTGTTTACCGGCGAGCCACGAACCGCCACCATACGCGCCCTAGACGATGTTGAAGTAATCGAAATAAGCCGCGACGGTCTAACCCGTCTCTTCAAGCAGAGTCCGAACACCGCTCAGGCGATCAGTGAGATCGTTGCCACGCGTCTCAACGAGCGGCAGGCTGCGCTGGCTCAAAGCATCGAGGGCAACGGCCGCAGCGGCCGCAGCCGCTGGCTGTTGGGCAAGATGCGCGTGATTTTCGACTTCTAGTTTCACCAACCGCCCCGAATCTACCGAGCTGAGCGACTTCGGATCGCCAATCCACGGGAACCGGGCGGCCTACTTTTTTCGAGACTCTAGGACTTGCGCAGATCCGGCTTTGGCACCGCCTCACCGAGGCTGCGCGAGATTTCGCAACCCGGGACCTTGTGCGACCTGTCGGCAATCCGCCGTCAGCTCATCAATCTCCGCCGCGCAGGGTTTGCTTCAGGTATTGGAGTGCGGATCCTCAAGCGCCGCATTCGCCTCAGCTCAGGTTTGCCGACGAGGACGAGGTGCTGACGTGAAGCGAGGCCCGTGGGTAGCACCATTGCGGGACATGGTGAAACTGTTCGACCTTAGACGGCACTAGAGGTAGAAAGAATCGAAGGAAGCTGCGGCGCCCGAGCAGACTGAAAAATTCCGGTGTCGCACAATCAAGCGAAGCGAATGCCGCGCGTTGCTGGTGATTGGCATCCATCAGCGCGCCCGACGATATAGAGTCCGAAATGAACCCACGCATGGCGATCCAGGATGCGCACAGTAAACCGGTTAAGCTGCACCGCCGACCGATCGGGGCGCGCGTCGCGCGATTCCACCAGCCAGTTTTTGAGTGTCAGCGGGACATTTGCAGACACTCCGGTCGCCGGGAGACGGTTCGCAAAATCCCGTCATCAAGATCGGATTGGACGGTGAGCAGTTCTGTGTCAGGCTGTTCGAGACCGAGTTCGGGGAGGTTGCATGAACTCGCCGGTCATTACTTACGAAATCGTAGAATTGCGTTGCCTGTGTGGCGAACTCACGGTTTGCGTCGCACGCGGCTCGGTGAATATCGCCGAGTTCCTGCGCAGCACCCTGGACTTGGGATGGCGACGGATCCAGAGCGAGTGCATGGAAGTGGCGACGTTTTGGGATGGCGAAGTGCAGGTGCGACTTGCGGGGACCTGCGCGGAATGTAGCGCCAAAGCTGCCGAGCGCGGTCTGAAGCGTGCGGCATGAGGCGGCTGGTTGATGATTCTGCACATTGTAAGGCGTGACGACTGGGAAAATGCCATCCGCAAGGGAGGATATGTGCCCGCTACTCTCGACACCGAGGGCTTCATTCACTGCTCGACGGTGGCGCAGGTAGTGGAGACCGCGAATCTCTTCTACCGCGGGCAGAGCGATCTGGTGATTGTTTGCCTCGAAGAAGCACATCTTACCGCGCGGCTCACCTATGAACCGGCGGTGCGACTTGACGACCAACGTGCCGCTGCACTCTTTCCGCACATATATGGACCGTTGAACCTCGAAGCGGTCAGTGAGGTTTACGAATTTCCGTGCGATGCTGAAGGTCGGTTCGTCCTTCCAAGTCCGCTGAGCGTCGCCTGAGCAAGCGGACGCGGAAAAACGTCCAGCGGTTGGATCCCACCCACGGAACCTCCCGTCGCGCTTCTCACAAGATGGTTTTTCGGTTGCTGCGCCGCCATCCCGTCCAGGATCGTTGTCGATTTTGTGCCTTGAGCAGTGAGCCTTTAGGCACACTTGGCCGCTTCCTCAAGCGGGAGGCGAGGCCCGAAGGGAGTGCCGCTCAGCGGGTTAGTCGGAGACGACCGTATTGCTCGGCGGTAGTATCGAAGTCGATGCTCGCGTGTTGAGCACCCACGTTGATGTTTCTGAACGCTGTCTGCAGGGCGCCAGACTGATAGACCGCATGAGCTCCGGACCCGGTAAACATTCGGGTCACTGCGCGCCGACAGAGTTCGGCCGCGTAAGCCGCGTGCCACTTCACCTCGAGGCGGCTCTCAAGCGTCTGCCCCACACCCAGCTTCATCACCCGGTCGAGTTCGTCGAGTGCGTCTTGGATCAGCAACTCGGCGCAATGTATTTCCGCCGCAGCTTCCGCCAAGCGAACCTGAGTCGGTGCATGATCAGTTTTGCGCGCACCCGTGAGGATTACTTTGCGCTCCTTGGTACGCAGGATGAATTGCGCCAGCGCGTACTTTCCGGAGCCCAGAACCGCAGTGGCGACGCTCAGCGACAGCATCGCCTCGGCCGAGACGCGATAGAGGTTGCTGCGATGGTTGAGAGCGTGCGGACTGGTGCCGCCAAACAGAGCCCGGGTTTCGATAGTACGATGCGCCGGTACGAAAAGGTCGCGCGCGACTAGATCTTTACTCCCGGTGCCTTTGAGTCCGAGCACGTGCCAGGTGTCGTCGATTTCGATTTCCTCGCGCGGAATCACCACGTGCACGCCTGGCCCGCGCGTCTGGGGGTCCGCACAACCGACCATTACCCATTGCGCGTGATCAACGCCGCTCGCGAATTGCCAGCGGCCGTCGACGCGATATCCGCCCTCCGCTGGCGTAGCGGTTCCCTGCCAGGACAGTGTTCCGGCAACCAGACCATCCCGGTTCTCGCCGAAGACCTCGTCCTGTGCGCCTTCTGGGAAGGATCCCAGACACCAGTGATGGGCGCCCATCACCATCACCACCCATCCACTGGAGGGGCATGCCTCGGAAAGTCCGGTTACGGCGCCGGCCAGGGAGCGCAGCGTTAACTCGAAGCCGCCGACCCGGGCCGGTTGCGAAATGCGGAACATACCGGCCGCGACCATCGCACGCATGCTCTCGGGGACAACCTGGCGAGCCAGATCGCAGGCGTACGCGTTAGCCGCCAACCGGGGTGACAGCTCAGCAACGCGGCGCATAACCTCGTCGTGATCGACCTTCATCGCTTACCGATCTTAAGCGAAAATGGGCCGCCGAAGCACGCGCGCGAAGCCGCCGATGCCGTATGCATTGGACGCCGCTTTCCGGTAATCATATTCGGCAAAATCCACGCCGCCCACGGCGCAAGAACTATGGCGAACGATTACGACAATTTTGATGACGACGATGAGAAACCTGCCCCGGGCAGGTTCGCGCGATGGTTCGCGTTTCTGCCTACCCTGAGCCGGCGCGCCCGGATAGTGCGCAACATCATCGTGCTCGTCGTTATCGTGGGCATCGCCGGGTGGATCACGGTCCGGGTATCGCTCAGTCCGCCGCGTCCACTGATTCCACCCGGCCGGGATTTCGTCCTTACCGGGCTCACCATCGTCAACCCGGGTCTGGATCGGAATACCGGCCAAACCATCACGGTCAAGGCTGGGAGGATCTCGAGGATAAGTACCGTCGAGCCCCCCGACGCTGGCATAGTTGCCGCGCGCTACGCCGGTTACTTCGCATTACCGGGTCTCATTGACATGCACGTGCATACGCCGCCGCCACCTGCGAACGCCGACCGGTTGTTCTTCTACCTCGAGTACCTGGCCCACGGCGTGACCACCATACGCGACACCGGCAACGACGGATTCCTGCTGCGCTACCGAATGAACACAGCAGGAGGGAGGGTCGCAGGACCACGCATTTTCACCTGTGGTCCATATCTCGATGGCGAGCCGCCGGTCTGGCAATTTTCGCGCGCGATCAAGAACCAGGCCGATGCTGATTTCTTTGTCGATCGGCTCGCTGCTCACGGAGCCGACTTTGTCAAAGTCTACGATCGGCTAACCCCGGAGGCGCTGGCGGCAATCGAAAGCGCGGCCAAGCGCCACAATCTGCCGGTGGTCGGACATGTGCCAGAGATGGTCACCTTCGAAGACGCGCATATAGACGACGTTCAGCATCTCACCGGGGTTCCGGTGGTTCCTCTCCAGAAGTACCAGGACGTGACGTCCCTCTACGTGGCGCGCGCGAACGGGTGGCGTGACCTGGACGACAAGCGTATCCGCTTCATCGTCCAGACCTCAGTAGCTCAGCACCTCGCCCACACTCCCACCCTGGTGGCCAACGATCGAATCTCCCGTCTCTATGACTTCAACGAGCAACTAGTCGATCCAGTAGCGGCGATCCTGCCACGTTGGTATCCGGATATCGTATGGCCGAGATATCTCACCGGTACCGGCGGGCTGCCCGGGGAATTGCAGCAAGCTATGCGCCTGATGCACGCGCAGATTCCGAAGATGAAAGAAGTGGTTCGTCAGCTACATCAAGCGGGTGTCAAGGTGCACCTGGGCACCGATACCCTGAATCCCTTCATCGTTCCCGGCGAGAGCCTGCACGAGGAAATGCAGAATTTCGCCGACGCCGGGTACACCCCAGAACAGATCTGGCAGGCCGCCACTCGGGGCAACGGCGCCTCGCTGCCAATGCCTGACCTCGGGCTCCTGAAGGCCGGCGCACCCGCCGACTTTCTGGTCTTCAAGGAAGACCCCACCAAGAACCTAGACGCTTTCGATTCGCTGCAGGCCGTGATCGTTGATGGCCGCTTCTACTACCGTACTCAATTGGAGGACGCGGTTCTCCGTTACCGCCGAAGATTCGACAACCCGATGTACAGATTCGTGACTGTGACCGTGATGCGCGGGGTGATTCGGCGGATTCGGCCACGTGACCTGCAGGGCAGAGTTCCCAACGATCTCAACTGAGGCGGGTCGTCTGGTGCGGGGCTGCTCCTGCCTCCGCGCGGTGCAGTGAACGTACGTAATTGCATGACTGGTGCGCGTAGGGTAATTGACGCCCATGATTCCGGTCCGCTACAACCTGCGCAGCCTGCTGGTGCGTCGCACTACTTCCGCGATGACGGCGATGGTGGTGGCGCTGGTGGTGATGGTGCTTTTCATCCTGTCGGGGTTCATCACCGGAATCCGCAGCACCGTGATGCAATCCGCGGTCACGGGTAACTGGATAGTCACCAGCCGCGCTGCCGACTCGGAGGCGTCCAGCTATATCTCACGCGACCAGTACCAGATCATTAGAAGCCGTCCACAAATTGTCACTAACGCCGACGGGACCCCCCTGGTCTCCCCCGAGATGATTACCGGCTTTTATCCCGCGCCGGATGCGCCGGCAACGAAGGTAGGGTTCACGTTTCTCCGCGGGGTAAGACCGGTGGCCTTCAAGGTCCATCGGGACATGAAGATAGTGAGCGGCCGATGGCCGCAGCATGATGCCTCGGAGATGGCCGTGGGACGCAAGCTCGCCGCGCGCTACCCGAACCTGGCGGTCGGCTCGGACATGCGCTTCGGTCATCGACTCTGGAAGATCGTGGGCATCTTTTCGGACCACAACAGCACACGCGAATCGGAGGTGTGGACCGATCTCGACGTGCTAACCCAGGATGTTCGCTACAACGCCGGATTTGCCGTGCTGCATGTGGTGCTCAAGCCCGGAAGCGAAGAGGCCTTTCGGCAATCTTTGACCACCGACGCACGACTGCGTCTCGATGCGATCTCGGAACGCGAGTTCTATACGCGGGAGTCGGGATTTGTCGACCAACTGCGCGTGCTCGGACTGGTGGTTGCGTTCATTCTCGGGGTGGGCTCGACCTTCGGCGGAATGAACACGATGTATTCAGCAGTGGCGCGGCGGACCGGTGAAATAGGCGTGCTGCGGGTGCTGGGATTCAGCCGCGTCGACGTCTTGCTGAGCTTCCTGATCGAAAGTGCCTTGCTCGGAGTTGCGGGCGGGGTTGTGGGAGTCGCGCTTGGGCTGATTACGGCGCAAGCAACCGGCTTGGCCAGCCAATTGATGAGTGTTGGATCTTACATTTTCACGTTTCGCCTGACGCCGTCCGCCTTCACATCCGCTCTGATAGCCGGCGCGAGCCTGGGGGCGATCGGTGGCCTGTTGCCGGCGTGGCGAGCATCGCGAATCGGGGTCGTGGATTCGCTGCGAGCCGTGTAGGACCTCGTGAGCGGAAAGCTGTTCAAGCTGATCGAGCGCAACGCGCGCCGCAACCTGCGTCGTACCGTACTAACGACGCTCACCGTGGCACTGGCCACATTTATCTTTACCGTTCTGGTTTCGGTGCCTGCCTCGATGGACCGCATCATCAGTGATGCCTCGACGACTCTCAGGTTGATAGTCAACAACAAGACCGCGCCCTGGTACGACCTGCCCGCGCGCTATTGCGACGCGATCCGCGAGCTTCCCGGGTGTGCCGCCTGCGTCGCGGTGACCGGGTGGCCCGCAACCTGGCACAACGTCAGCGAGCAGGTGTTTGCCGCCGGAGTCGGGCCGGAAATCGGTGCAGTCTTCCCCGACTATGCGCTCAGTGCCGAGCATCAACGCGCAATCGCAAGCGAACGACGCGCGGCGGTGGTTGGCGAACTGCTGATGAAGAAGTACGGGTGGAAGCTTGGCCAGCAAATTACCCTGCGCGCCACAACTCCAGTGGCGATGGATTTGACTTTTGTGATCATGGGTACCATTCAGTCCAAGCATTATCCGAATACGTTTATCTTCAACCGCAGCTATCTGATGGAAGCCTTCAAGGCGCACGGCATGGGTTCGGTGGACTATGCATGGCAGTTGATCGTCCGTGCCGACAACTCCGACCATCTGGCAATGCTGGCCAAGGAGATCGATGAGCGCTTCGCGAATTCCGATGCCGAGACGCGCAGCGAGACCGAGAGTGACGCGCTGTCGACCGGGCTCTCGCAACTCGGCGACGTGAGGCGGATCGTGTTCAGCCTCTGCGCGATTGTGATCCTTACGGTGATGCTGATCGCGGCCAACTCGACTGCGATGATGGTCCGCGAGCGGATCGGTGAAGTTGCGGTGATGCGCGCGCTCGGGTTCAGCCGGGGCGCGATTGGGACCTTGCTGTTCGGCGAATGCGCTATCGTCGGGGTGGTCGGCGGCGGAGTTGGAGCCGGGCTCGCCTACTGGTTGTTCTCCGGTGGCGCAACCCTGGGCCCGGTACTTAATGGGAATGGTGCGTTGTACGTGATGCCCGCGCAAGCGATCGTCGGGTTCGCCGCGGCGATCTTTGTCGCCATCGTAAGCGGCATGATTCCAATTGCCGGGGCGCTGCGAGTTGCGCCAGCGCTGGCTTTCCGCAAAACAGTCTAAGCTTGGGGCACCACCCTCTCCCGCAGCCGCGTGCAACACTGGCTCGGACTATTCGATCGGTCTGAGGGTTGGTGTCCGCTCGATCGCGCACCAAGGGAAATCGTCGCGCCCATGTGGGGCCTCTACTGAGCAATCGCTTGGAACCGGTTTAACCTGCATCTCTTCCCCGCAGCTTAGCTGCAACCAGCTGAAGCCCGAGGCATACCTGCTTAATGCACCTGGGTGTCGAACACGGCCGTTTCGATTCGGTTGCCACGCTTGAATTGAACAAAAATTCGGTAGACGCCGCTCTTGGGGAAGCCGTAAGGCATCGAAAGTTCGGGCTCTACTTTGGCGGGCATAGTCATTGTTGAGTCGTTCGGCATGCTCATACCGTGGAGCGATGGTGCACTGCTGGCCCCGGTCTCACCGTTCGCCAGCATCACTGCCGCCATTGGTGCGGAGCCGGACGGATGTATATGCGCGAAAACGCTGAGGTCGCTTCTCACTATTTCCAGGTGTGCCGCCATACCCATATAAGGCTCCATGTCCCTGACCGGCGATCCATCCGCATCCTCCACGCTGAAACGCAGGTTCAAAGGAATATTCTTCTCAAGCGGTTCGTGCTGCCAGACCACGCGCATTCCATCGCGGAGAACATCGGTAGCGCTGCCTGACCCGTTTTCTGCACGTGGTGCGAACGAACCGCCGGAGTCGTCCGGGCTAAGCGCGGCTCCTTTGATCTGCGGCAAGTCGATAGTGCCAACCAGTGTCCAGGGGAAGCCGCTTTCATCGACTACATCCGCAAAGACTTGGTAGTGACCGGCATCGAGCGGCGGCAGATTCACTTCAAAGTCACCATCCTCGGTGCGTACTGGGTGGAGGTGCCAAAAGCGGTCGAATGCAGGCGTACGTATCAGGAACAAGTGCATCAGGTGGCCGTGGTCGGGCAGCAGCTTGTCCATGAGCCGATACTTGACCCAGACGGGGTCGGTCGCAGTCAGTTTGAGTCGGCTGTCCTCCTCGAGTGTGACCGCTACCGGTGGAGCCTTAAATAGCCGCGTAAGTCGCGCGTGACGGAGTGCGTCAGCGTCCCACCATGCAAAGGCCAGGTAAAAGAACCCCGCCACCAGCACCGCCGTCACGGCCTTCGCCACTCGCCCGCGGTGACGGGATCGTTCATCTGCAGTCGCTCCGGGCGGAAGTCTCGAATCGCGTGCTGCCGCGCCCACTATAGAAATAGCGCCGACTGCCAGTCCCGCAGTCATCGCCAACAGTAACGCTCCGAGCCAACGCGGCATCGGAAGGCTCTGACGCGCAAACGATGCTACCGGCACGGACAACTCGGCATTGCCACCGCTCCCACTTACCTTGAGCAAGATCCGGAGCGAGCCATACTCCATGAGCCAGACGCTGGAAGTAAAGAGATGCGGATCGACGGGCGAGCGATGCGCGAGGTCGGGCACCGGTGCATACCGGGAACCGGCGCCGCTGAGGCGAGTGACGACGGTGCTAACCTCACGCACCTGGTTGGAGGAAGTGCGAACCTCGACCTCTGCTATCCCCGGGATCACTTGCGGCACCATGACGGTTACAAAGAGATGGTAGGGGCCTGCATCGCCAACGTAGAAAACGTTGGGGCTGCCCACATGCGCGCAAGCAGGGCGCACGAAACACAGAAGGATCAGGACGGACGCAAGCTCGAGAGCCCGCGTAGCACTGCGCAACCTGGGTACGATCATCGGGATGTTCTAGCGCCGCACGGTTTTAAGCCACGAGCCCAACGCCATTCCGATGCAGCAGAAAATAATCGATGACAGCAACGCGATGGCCATTCCTGAGAGGAACTGAATCGAAGTCCCATGAGCGATGAAGCGATAAGGGTCGTAGGTAAGGTTGGCCGGATCGAAGTAGCCGAAATAGGTGGTTCCGAAAATGGGATTGCGCGCTCGCGGTGATAGTAGAAAATCGGCGAACGGCCATTGGGCGGCGACGAATGCAGCAAGGTAAACGCAGCCGGCCACAACGCCGGTCGTCAATCTTCCCCAGCGCTCCCCCACGACCCGACGAAGTAGATCGAGAGCGATGGCCGGAACTATCAGCAGAACCGGAAACCACAGCGGGACCATGTGAGTAATTGGCTGGTAGACCGGTCCGAGCTTGGGTTCCGCCGCAAACAACGGGAACAGCCAGAGCGCGGCGAGAAACAAGGCCGTATAGATAGCAGCCATCACTGTCGCTGGCCAGCGCGATGACGAAACGCAAGAGATGGCGATAAGGGCTATTGGGAATGCGCGCGCTACAGCACCGTAGAAGCTGGGACTATGCATGAATTCCATCGGAGTCGACTCGAGGATGAGGAGAGCAGAGCCGAACGCCACGATCCCTCCGACGTAAAGCAGAAGGCGATCGAGCTTTGCGCGGGCTCTGCCCGATGCCCGGTTTAGATGGGCGACGATCAGGATAACGGTGCCGAGGGTAATCATCGTCTCGCCCAAACCGAGTATCGAATGTGGCAGGCTCAGGATCTTCACGTCGAGTCCGTAGGCCGTGTGCCACCAGTTGTCAAAGGGCGCAGAGGCGAGCATCGCCAGACCGCCCCATGCCGCCACAAAGCATCCGAGTGGGCCGCGGAAACCCCACACGGATACCGCGGTGTCGCGGTATTCATGCGAGGAGCCGAAGGTCGTCGCAAGAATTGTGTAACCGCTAGCTACGCCGGCAAGAATTCCTGCCAGGTAGACCATCATGTGCGCGGGTGTCCAGAACGTGTCGCGTCCGATTGAAATGTGCCACGAGATATCCCAGTACCCTCCGAAGGCATCAAAAGTAACTGCTGCGGCAAGGCACCACACGTACCATCGGACAGCGCTGCGGGCCGTGACGACTGTCCGGAGTGCGGCGTGGGGACGCGCTTCAAAAGTTATAGCGGGCGAAATGACCTCTTCCATCTGGACGATCCTCGTGGCGGTGGATACAACGATGCACCTTTATCATCGCCAAAGAAACGCTAGGCAAGCAAACCCGGCATCGCCGGGTCGTCTAGGAGGATCGAATGGAATCGATTAGTGCTTTCGGCGCTGGAAGATCAGACGATCAGCCCGATGGCGTCGCCTACCAGTCTGAACGGGAACAGAATAATCGTTCCGATGGCGTGAAAAGTCGCGCCGAGTACGCTGTCGGGTTCATTGCTGGTGGTAGTGGTCGAGGTCGTAATCGTCGTCGTGGGAGCAGATTGAGGCTCCTCCGAAGTGGTGGTGGTCGTGGTTTCGCTCTGACTGGAATATCCCTGAATGACCGCTGGAGTGATCAGCGTCAGTGATAGAGCGATGATCGGCAAAATCCGCCTCTGCATAGTGCCTACCTCACCGGACCCCGCCGACGGTTGGTCTTATATGAAAGAGACACCGAGCGGGGTCTTCCTCGCAAAGACCGAGCAAGTCCCATACCGATGAAGTTGAGGGAGATTTGTCTTCGCCTCTCAAAGAAAATGGAAACCTGACCGCCCGGCGGTTGTGCTAGTCACTTGTAAAAACTGCAAAAGACATGGTTCCAACTGAATGTTAGAGGCCAAAGAGAGTTAAAAGATCTTAGGCAGTTGTAGGCAGCGTTACCGCGGTGTTTTCAAGGTCCAGTGATTATCTGGCAACCTCACCTTCACCGAGAACGTCAGTCTTTTATCGCGCAACTGCCGTACGGATGTTGCAGGTTTTGCCAACGGCGAGTTGGGCCCTCTACATCGCAGCGCGGCGGTTCACCCCTCGCGACGACTGGCGCGGAACTCAAGCCGAGCAAGAAACTCTCGGCGCGTTTAGGAGGTGAGCTGGTGGCCAAGCGAAGCTCTCGGCCGAGCAGCGTATAAGATTTAGCGGCTAGCCTCCGAGCTCGAGAGAGCCAAGGGTGGTCCGGGTGCGGTTTTGCGTGCCAGAGACAGAGACCATCATGGCGATTGACTCGTAGTTGACCGGGTCACCAGAAGACAGGCCGCAACCGGCCGGTCCTTGTCACCGCTTTTGAGCGTAGCCTTAAAGGTCAACGTCTGCGAATCGCAGGCGCCGGAACGGCCAGGAGAGATGAATCCCGGCCGCGACGCGGTGGATCGGAGCTGTCATCAGACCGCAGACTCGCGCTGGACTCGGCGCCGACCCGTCGATTGCGTTCCCGATGCGATGAAATTCCATTCGACCTCGAGAGCGTCGCGAGGTCGCGACTTGCTGATGCGGCCCCTCCGCCAAGGTGGAACAGATCTGCGCATTTCCGAAGGTCAGCAAAGAAGAGCAAGAATTCATCGAAAGTTCGATCTGATGAAACAAACACAGGATCATGATGGCGATGTGAGAACTGGTGGCGGCGAAACTCAGGTCGTCCAAAAACAGCGTGGTTTATCGATGAATAACATGCAGTTGGCGGGTGAGAAGTTCGCACTGGGAGCCGGAGAAGCGCTCCGGATGCAAGGGTATGTCCAGTACTTGCGAGGACGGGTCAGCGTGGCGCACGGCGACGGATATCTGACCGCCCGCCGCTTCGTGTTTTGTCGAAAACCCCGAATGCCGTTCGGCCTCGGGAAGTTTTTCAAGGGTCGCAAGATCGTATTCGCGTTCGCTCTCGAGGACTTACAGTCGATCCACCAGCAGAAACACGGTCTTGGCAGGAAAGAAGTCTTCCGTCTTAGCAACAGTGCTGAATTTGGACTACTGTTCGGCTCGCGACGCGAGGCGTGGCTGCTCGCGTTTGGCGCCGCTATCCGACAGATCCGTCCCGGCAGCGCTCCGCGTTATCGCAAACAGTTGATTGAATTCGCGTAGTTAGCTGAGACGCTACGAAGTGTCGCGCCCTCTTGGAAACGCACTCCAGAGCATTTGCCGGTGATATTTCTGGGGGAACCCGACCCGGCCCTTCAGGGCGGCTTGCGACCCGAATCGGGATGGCCCAGTACCTATTTTCCTAACATCCGTATGTACGCGACCACGTCGTCGATTTGCTGGGCACTTAGTTGGTCACCAAATGAAGGCATTACCGCATCAGGATTCTGCTGCCGGTCGGTGCTCGAAATTTTCCCCGCGATCTCCTGGTCGCTCAATGCCGACATTGCGGTCGCATCGTTCCATGGGATGGGCGGTTGTTTGACGTTCAGCTCCTCGAGCTGAATGCCCTTGCCGGAACCGTCTTGCCCATGGCATCCCGCACATTTCATCATCACGATGTGTGCGCCCGCCGAAGAATTACCGCGCAATCCAATCCCATTGGTCGTGATCGGTGGCACCGGCGTAGTTACCGACGCCGGAGCCGGGAGGGGCGTGGGAACGACCCCAAAGGAGACGGTCGGCACCGCGGCGACCGATGGAACCGCAGCTACGGATGGAACCGCCGAGAGAGAACTCGAAGGTTCGTAGATTGTTTCCGGCGTGGGAGAAGCTGTCGGTGCGTTCCATGGGTTGCCGGCATGCCAGGGGTCGCCGGTATTCCAAGGATCTCCAGCAAGCACCGTTGCGCCGACCAGCAAAGAGGCAATCGCAACGATGCAGACGGAACGGATGGTGCGCGCTAGCATCAGCGACCTCTATTTTCGCAGCAGATCACCGGTCTGATCCAATAAAATTGCCTTCTCCGCATTGGCCACCCGAGCAGTAGCAGGTCAGCCGGACCCCTTCCCCACCATGGGCGAAAGGCTAGAGTCGTTCCTTCTCCCGCAGCCGTCAGCGATTATTGAGGACGGGGACGGGTTCCGAGCAGATAGATGCCTCCCGCCAGTTGCATGGACAGAAGCAGCGCGAACGCCAGCCCGCCAATTACCGCAACGCTAAGTGGCTGCTGCACCTTGGCTCCCGCACCGAGTCCTAAAGCGAGCGGGAACAAACCTGCGGCCGTTGCGAGAGTCGTCATCAGAATCGGGCGGAGCCGGATCCGCGCGGCAGACACGAGCGCATCTTTTGGCCGTACACCAGCCGCCACGTCATGCTCCGCATGGTCGAGCAGCAAGATACCGTTCTTCGCCGTGATGCCTGCGACCATGATTATTCCCATGAACGACGAGATGTTAAGCGTTATTCCGGTGAGATAGAGCGCAGCAACGCTTCCCGCCAGGCAGCCGACCGCGGCTACCAGGCACCCGAGCGCGGGTGTGAGCCTGCGGAATTCCCATATCAGGATCAGGAACATGGCGATCGTCCCGCTGATCAGAACGAGCAGCAGCTGCCCGAACGCCTCTTCCTGTTGCGCGTAGAGGCCGCCGTACTCAATCGATACGCCGGGTGGGAGCGCTATCGTTCCGAGACGCTGGCGGACCCGGGCCATCGCGGTGCCGAGGTCGATGCCGGCCAGCCGGGCGGTTACGTGCACCACCGGCCGCATCCGTTCGCGGCTCAGTTCGGCGCGCTGGCCGAGATAGTTCAGCTGCGTCACCGCGGACAGGGGCACGTGCCCATTGCTGGGGGCACGGAGCAGCACTTCCGAAAGCGAACTCAGGTCGCGGTGAAAGGATTCCGGATAGCGAACCCGCACCCCGACCAGCCGGTCGCCAGTCCGGATGCTGGTGGCAACGGTGCCCTCGATGGCCGCGCGCAGAGTCGCATATACGTCACTTGGCGTGAGCCCGAAGCGTGCCGCCGATGTTCCATCGACGACTATTTCCTGCTCTGGAAGGCTCAGGACAACACCGTCAAAAACATCAACGAGACCCGGAATTGAACGGAGTTCCCTTGCAACTGTGCGCGCCGTTTCTTCAATCTCTTGCTGATCGGCGCCGAAGATCTTGACCTCGATTGGTTCGGGAACCCCGGATAGATCCCCGATCAGATCCTGCAGCATCTGGGAAAATTCAACGCTCACGCCGGGTACGGACGAGGCAATGCGCTCGCGGACCGAATCAATAACCTGGTCGATGCGACGCTGGCGATCTGGTTTGAGCCGTACCGAAAGATCGCCACGATTGGATTCGGTGAGGAAAAATCCGTTTTGCGTTCCGGTCCGCCTGGCGAAAGCCGCAACCTCCGGCGTGGTTAGCAGAACCTGCTGGATCTGGTCCAGCAGTGAGCCGTTGTCGGCCAGGGTGCCTTCCGGTGGGGCTATGTAATCAAGGATGAAAGCACCTTCGTCGAGTTCGGGCAGGTAGTCGGTTCCAACCGCGCGGTAGAAAAGAATCGCCAGCAGCGCGGCTCCGGCGGAGAACAGGATCGCGAGTGGTGGCAGGCGGACGAACGGGCGCAGGGTCACCAGGTAGCCCTCGCTAATCAACTGGAAGATGCGTCCCGAGGGACGGCTGGACCCGCGAAGACGCGTGAACAGCATCTCGAGCGCCGGGGTGAAATAGAGGGCCAGACCGAGAGAGACTGCCAGTCCGGCTCCAAGGGTGAGAGCGAGGGCGCGAAAGAACACGCCGGTCACACCGCTCATGAAAACCAGTGGAACAAAGACCACGATCACGGTGAGAGTAGAGGCAACTAAGGGCCGAGACAGTTCCTTGAGGGCGGCCGGGATCGCGTCGGAGGTGGAGGCGCCGGTGGAGCGCGCTCGATGAATCCCCTCGATCATCACGATGGCGTCATCGATGAACAGGCCAATTCCCGCGGCCAGGCCACCCAGGGTCATCATGTTGAAGGTCAAACCCGCCGCCTTCATGATTGCGAAGGTGATTGCGATCGTGCAGGGAACCACAATCGCTGCGATCGCCGCGCTGGCAAAGCTGCGAGTGAAGGCGAGCACGATCAACACCGCGAGAACCAGGCCCAGCACGATTGCGTCGCGCACGCTGCGAAATGATTCTTCGACCAGCAACGATTGATCGTACGACACCGAGAATTCCACGTCAGGATAGCGCTGTCGCAGCTGCGATATCAGCGATCGTGCCTGTTCTGCGATCAGCGTGGTGCTGCCGCTGGTCTGCCGCGAGATGCTGACGAGGACCGCGGGACCATGTTCGGAGGCCGTGCGGATATAGTCTTCTCGAATGCCGAGTTCCACGGTGGCAATGTCGCGCACGTGCACCGGCGCGCCTGCCAACGTCGCGACGGTCAGGCCTGCGAGCGTTCGCGTCCCACCGACATCGGTCGTGACCACGGTTAACAGCATACGATGAGAGTCGAGCATGCGGCCCGCCGAGGCGATTACGTTGGCTTTGGCGAGGCCGTCGATAACATCCTGGGGCGAGAGCTGATGCTCGAGCATGCGAGCCGGGTCCAACCGCACGATGAACTCGCGATACTTTCCGCCTACCACGTCGACCCTTTGCGTGCCCGGGATTCGATGAAGACTCGGGACCACGTCATAGAATGCGATATCCGTCAGTTCCGCGAGACTTCGGGTCCTGGAGCTCAGGCTCACATCAATGATCGGAAAGGTCGCAGAGGTGAGAAGACGCGCCTCGACGGTGGTCCCCTCCGGCAGCCGGCTCTTGGCGTCTGCGACCGCCGCGTTCACGAGCTGAAAGGTGGTGGTGACGTTGGCGGATTGTCCGAAAGTGACGTCGATTTCGGCGCTGCCGCGGGTTGTGGTCGAGCGCACCAACGTCACGTCGTTGACCCCGTAGACAGCGCTTTCCAGCACCCGCGTCACCGACACCAGCATTTGTTCAGGGGGGAGGTCGCCGCTGTCCGCCATAACAATCATGCGGTTGAACTGCATCTCCGGAAACACCGCGCTCGGAATGCTCACGGCGAGAATCGTTCCGAGAACGCTGGCCGCGATAACCGTCAGAATTGCGAGCGTGTAGTTGGTGCGTGTCACGATGGTGCGCCGGCGATCCGGATCCTAAGTCCGTCGGAAAGCGCGTACCCGCCCGAGGTTATGACCTGATCGCCTGCTTTGATTCCGTCCAACACCTGGACCCTCGGACCGTCATGGACTCCGATGGTCACGTTCACCCGATGTGCACGACCGTCGGTGCCTGCCACGAACACGTGGTAGCGGTTCTGCCCCACATCTTGAAACAGGGCGGTGGCGGGGATTGCGAGCGCATCGGGAATATTGCTGGTAACGATACGTGCTTCTACCGGCGCGCCGATTTCCGGTATGGATTCCGAGCCGGTGAACTCAAGGCGAACGGGGGTCGTCGCGCTGCTCGCATCAAAACTCGGAATGAATGCAGCGACCTGAGCACGAAATGCGACCCCGGGTCTGAGACCGCTCGTGACGGTAGCGGGCATGCCCGGGGAAATCAGATGAAGCTCGTCGACCGGAATCGAAGCTTCGACATAGATACTGGACGGGTCGATCAACTCGACGATTGGATCGAGATCGGCGACCATCTGTCCGCTGGTCACCGGCGGACGGGATACGACGCCCGCTTCGGGCGCGATGATTGGAATTCCATCGCTTTTGTCGTAGCGATTGACAGATTCGGCCAGCGTTTTCGCTTCCTGCGGATCGAGCTTGCGCGCGATTGCAAGGCCCGCCTGGGCAGCTTCGATTTCGCGATTGACCACGTAACCAATCCGCTCACCCTTGCGAACCTGGTCCCCGTTCTTGAGACTCATTCCGCTCAGGCGTCCGGCTGCCGGTGCGCGGATGGTCACGTGATGATTAGCTACCGTAACGCCAAGTACGCGCAGGGTGCTGATCATCGGTGTGATGGTGGCGGGCGCTGCGGCGACCACCATCACGGGAGCGATTTCCTGAGACTCCTCGCCCGGGCTTTGTGGGCGGCAGCCTGCAGCCAGTATGAGGACCAGTGCTACGGGCACGATTAGGTGTCGATTCATCCGGTGCGACCGTAGAGCAAACTAGTCTGGGCCGCCGCGGCGCGCGCGTCGAACTGGTGACTGAAGCGATCGAGCCGAATCTGCTCGGCCTGCTGGTATGAGTCGAGAACCTCGAGCAGGGTTGCGCTGCCGCCGCCCAGAAATCGCGTCCACGCCATTGCGAATGCGTCGTCTGCGGTCGACTGGGATCGCGCCAGGATCGCAAGTGCCTGGGTGGCTTGCTCGTATCTAAGGGAGGCATCTTTCAGGCGGCGCTCCAGGAGATAGCGGGTTTGTCGAGATTGGGCCGTCGCGGCGTTCACCTTCGCCTTCGCCTGGTCGATGCGAGACGAGATTGCCCCGCCATCAAAAAGTGGCATGGAGAGAACTCCGTCATACGAGGCGCCGGAATTGTGAGTCGCAGTCTCCGGGGGGTCGATGCCTAGTGCGCCGGTAGTCAGTGCTATCTGGAAGGTCGGCAGGCGGGCAGCTTTGGCCGCTTTCACTTGCAGCTCGGCCGATGAAATGGCGCGCAACGCCGCTTGCATTGCCGGTGTTTCCACTAGGTCGCCACTGGGCAGCGACGGAATGTCGCTGGTCTCGACAATCTCGATATCTGAGGCATTAAAGTCACCTAGCAAGGACCCCAGGTTGGCGGTCGCGAGCTGCGTCGCGTTGTGCGCCGAGGAGAGTACCAGCTCCGCCGCATTGCGCGCGCTGCGGATCTTGAGGACGTCGTTGATAATCGCACGACCACTGGCCTGCAGCGCTTCGACCGTAGCTTCGTAGCGCGAAAGCCGCTGCAGGTTGAGCCCCAGTTCACGCTCGGACGCTCGGGCCCGCAGCAAATCGTAGTACGCGATGCTTGTGTCGAACGCGATTTGAGCGCGAGCCGCCGCGACTCCGAGCTGCGCGGCCTCGCTAACATAGCGTGCCGCGCGATATTGCGCTTCCCGGCGGCCCCAATCCCACGCCGTGTAATTGAGTGCAATCAGACCCGCCGAGAGGCCGCGGTTGGTGACGGTCGTGTTGTAACCTGGTGCCTGATAGTACTCGGTGCCGGCAGTCAGAGTCGGAAACAGTGGCGCGCGCTGTTCTCGCGTGCGGGCTTTGCTCACCTCGCTCTCTGCCGACACCATCGAGACCGAGGGTGCGAAGATGAGGGCACGGTCGATCGCTTCATTGAGCGTCAATGGTGCCGCCGCGACGCGACCAGTCCCCGTCGCCAGAAAGGCAACTGCGCCAAGCGCGATCCGCCATCCAACATTGAGCGTCATGCGCAGAAGCTATCAGCGTCGGATGCTGCTAGCTAATTAACGCACATTAAGCTTTCGCTGTGGTGCTGGCCGGCGATTCCGGCTCGCCGCTGAGAGTACCGGGACGCGTCGACGCCAGTGGCAGCGTGACCACGAAGTCGCTGCCGCCGCTCACCCGATTGCTCGCGGAGATCTGGCCTCGATGCAGCCTAGCGATTTCGCGGGAGAGGCTCAGTCCCAGGCCGCTGCCCTCACCGTTGGCGTGGGCACCACGAAAGAAGCGATCGAAGATCAGCGACAACTCGGCGGCTTCGATTCCCGCGCCGGTGTCCATAACGTGCAGGGTGACGATTCCATGCGCGGCATTGAGCAGCAACTCGATTTTGCCGCCAGACGGGGTGAATTTGAGGGCATTGTCTACCAGGTTGATTACCAGGCGGCGCAGGTGAGTCACGCTCCCCTCAACCCGAGCACCCGCGCTCACGCTTGCATGGAGTGCGATATTGCGCGACGCCGCAAGCGGTTCCACCGCGCCGACAACTTCATTCACGACCTCCCCCAAGTCGACTGGTTTGCGGTCTATGGAGACCTCGCCGTTGAGCCGCGCCAGCATTAGCAGTTCTTCGGCGATTTTGCAGAGTCCAACCACCTCCCGGTGCGCGTTGGTGAGGGCGCTCTGCTGCTCGGTTGGAGACCGATCGCGAGCGAGCGCTACTTCCAACCCCGATCGTAGGACGGCCAAGGGGGTACGCAATTCGTGAGCGGCGTCGGATGCGAATCGCCGCTCGGTTGCCGAGGCACGCTCCAAACGGTCCAGGAGTGCGTTGATCACTTCGATCAGGCGGCCGATCTCGTCCCGCACCGGTGAGGCTGCCAGGCGGCCGCGCAGATCGGTGGGCTCGATCGCTGCCAACGATTTTGCCAGGGCAGCGATTGGTGCCAGCGCACGGCTTGCAAGCAGATAACCGCCGCCAACGCACAGTGCTAGTACCAAGGGAACTGTAAGCAGGAGGGTCTTACGCAGCCGCTGGATCGAGTCCCGCACCGGTGTCACGTCGACGCCGTCCTGTAGAACGGCGGGCTCACCTTGAAAGGTGAACGGAATTATCGCGAAGCGGAATGCTCGATTGGAGCTCATGACCAGGCCGCGGAATTCGTTGTCAAAGGAAAGAAGCGGCGGGATCGCCCTTGGATCACCGAAATCCGCGACAACCCCGCTTGCCGTTACCAGGCGTACCCTGCGGTGCGGTCCCACATCATGTTCCAAGCTCAGTCGCCGGATGGTCTCGCGCGCCTGGGCCACATCGGCGCGGCGCAGTTGGTCAGCGCTGGTGTCGGCTTCCTCGAGCAACGCGGCATCCATCGGGCGCCATTGTTCGTGGGCAAACAGCCGCAGCGCAGCATATGCCGAGATGGTCAGGATCGCGGCCAGTATCAGTGCCCAATAAATCGTCAGCCTGAGGCGGATGCTCATGGCGGCGTGCAGGTTAGGGGGCCTTCATCGAGTAGCCCACGCCGCGAACAGTCGAGATCAACGAATTCTTCGGGTCGGCGTCGATCTTCTGGCGCAGACGGTTTACGAACACCTCGATGAGGTTGGTGAACACATTGTAGCCGGAGTCCCATACCGTCTCGGCGATCATGTCGCGGGTAACGATTTCTCCCGCATGACGCATCAATACTTCCAGAAGCATCGCCTCTTTTGGCGAGAGCGCTAGCGGTCTTCCCGCGCGGCGCGCGCGCCGCTTGACCGTGTCGAACTCGAGATCGGCAACCTTGAGAAGCGGCGATTGTGCAGTCGGCCTGCGTCGCGAGAGCGCATGGATGCGTGCGAGTAGTTCTGCGAAAGCAAATGGCTTTACGAGGTAGTCGTCGCCACCGCTCTCCAGCCCGGTCACGCGATCATCGACTGAACCGCGCGCGGTGAGAAACAGCACCGGTGTGGAGTCGCCGTTCTTGCGTTGTTCGCGAAGAAACTCAACGCCGCTTTTTCCGGGCAGGCCAATATCCAGTACCATCAGGTCGTAGGCGTGGCGGGCGAGAATCAGCTCGGCTTCCTCGGCCGACCTGACCCAATCGAGCGCAATACCCGCTTCGCTCAGTCCTTGGCGCAAATTACCCGCAAGGCGCTCTTCATCCTCGACCAGCAGCAAACGCAACGGCTGCATGTCCACAATGCTGGCACGCCGACCACGGGAGTTAAAGCCGGCTAGACTTTAGGTTGGCCTAGATAGCAAAGGAGATCACCCCGGCCGCCAGCAGGGCCCCTGCCCAGATGGTGTCCAGATTTATCCAGGCACTGCGCAGAATCGCGAGCCCCAGCTTTTCATAAACGAGCAAGGCGATAGTTCCCATCACCGCTACCATGGCCCCCGTATGCAGGAGCACCACGGCGATGGCCTGCGCTGCAGAGGTGCCTTGCGCGAGGGCAGCCATGTGGTGATGCATATGGTGCATCGGAGCGCCTGCCGGGTTCATCCCGAGCAGGATGGGGAACAGCATCAGCCCGGCACCGTGGGCCGACGCCATCAAGAAAGACCACAGCCCCAGTTCAGCGAAATTCACCCGCATTGCAACCCAGCGCGGGTGTGCGCGCGGTCGCACCAAGCGGAATACGCCAAATAGTATCAGCGCGACTGCGCCTGCCGGTTGGAGCCATTCAATGGCAACGACGGATTGAAGCCCCGCCACGATCGCGACGACCAAGCCGATCGCGACCAGGTGACCGATCGCGATGGGCACGAGTGCGCCAAGCACCCTCATCCGGCTGCGATCTTGCAGCCCGAGAGCGACCGCGAAAAGCCATCCCATCGATGGGTCGATGCCGTGGTAGGCGCCGAGCGCAACAACTGCCAGCCACGGCCACGCGCCACTCACGGATAGCAATAGGAATCGGATGAAGCGTCGCCGCCTTCGAGATGAATCTGATGTGGCCGCTCACCCTCGAACTTGATGAAAAAGTCCTGGTCGAGCGTCAAACCTCCGGACGGGTTCGCGTCAGCCTTGGCAATCCATCCCCGGACGCCCTCCGGGTAAAACTGCGCGTCCCAGGAACCATACAGAGAGTTGCTGAAGTAGATCCGTTTGCCGTCGCGGCTCATCTCGACCATCTGCGGACCGCCATTCAACGCACCGTCCTTGGGATGCGCTGCGTGCGAAACGATTCCGCCAAGGCGAAGACTGCCGGTGAGCTTGGGATTGTGCGGGTCACTCACATCGTATTGCTTGAAGTCACCAGTGCCCCAGCACGAGATATAGAGGAAGCGATCGTCGAGGCTCAGGTTGAGGTCCGTGATGAGGGGTGGGACAGCCTTGAAAGGTTTCAGCGCTGGCGGGAGTGCGGCGGGATCAGCGGCCTCCGCGGGAATTTCGATAACCTTTTTGATGGACCAGTCATCGCCCTTGCGATCCCACAGCCAGATCGACGCTGATAGGTCTTTGGTTGAAATCACGACGCCCACGAAGCCATAGGTCTTGGTCGGGTCGTGCGAGGGACGCAGCTCCAGCGCCATCTGGTTTTCCGCGCCGATATCGAGCGACTTCAGATGACGGCGCTTGCGCAGGTCCCAGATATGCACAGCGTGGCCGTATTTTCCGGCCAGCAGCAGATCGGGATTGATCCCGCTTTCAATCATGTTTGGCGTACCCCACTCGCTCGTCACGGCAACATCGTGGCCGAGATGCCACCAGAAATCGTAGGCCAGATACTGTGGACCCCGGTCGACTTCCCAGCGGCCAAGCACGTCGAAGCTTTCGTGATCGAGCAGGAAAATTCCACCGGGCCCATCACCGTCGGGTGTGCCCAATGCGCTTACATAGATCGCATCCGGTCCGCAATGGATCGTGTGCGGACGGCTGTAACCGGTCCGTTCGGCCAGTTCTTCGGGTTCGATCACCCGCACGATACGCGGGCGGCAGGGGTCGGGCTTGGTATCGAAAATGTAGATGCGCGATGAGCGGAGACCCGGAACGATCAGATAGCGGCGTTCGACATGGGGATGCGGCGCGTAAGGACACAATGCGGCGCTGCAGGCATTCCACCCGAAGTGGTGCAGCTCATCGCCGACCGAGGTGACTTCGGTCCGACCGACGACCTGCGAGTAGGTCTTTGACGCCGGATCGAGGTCGATCACGCAGAGCGCGTCGTGCTTGCCGTTCTGCGCGGTAGGATTGAAGTTCACCACGTACCCCAACTTCTCGCGCGGTGCGTTCATCGCCATTTTTGGGGATGGATAGAAGGTCTGATCCGGTTTCCAAAGAGCCATAGCCTTTGCTCGTGACTTGAGAGATAAGTTTGACCTTAGCCCAGCTGCGGAACTAGCGACAAGAATGATCGTATTCTCGTTCGGGTCGCACAAGTAAAGAGAGTGTGGAGCACCATACCGACACATAGGGGAGCACGGATCGAATATGGCATACAAGCAAATCGAATATGAAAAACAGGACGCGATCGCCCGCGTCATCTTGAACCGTCCGCAGTATCGCAATGCCCAGTCCCGCGTGTTGCTGGAAGAGATGGACGAGGCCTTCAACGAGGCCAACGCCGACGATGACGTGCGCGTGATAATCCTGTCGGGCCGGGGAGAACATTTCTCCTCGGGGCATGACCTGGGCACTCCCGACGAAAAGGCAGACGCGCAGCGACGCCCGTACGGAAAAGGTTTGCGGGCGCTTTATGAGCGGTCGCGACGGCTATTTCTCGACAACACACTCCGTTGGCGCGACCTCGACAAACCTACGATCGCACAGGTGCATGGCTACTGCATTTTTGGCGGATGG
>DASXMJ010000144.1 GCA_036495685.1 Candidatus Binataceae bacterium
CAGAAACGGCGGACCAATCCCGGTTAAATAGCACGCTGCAACGCGCGGAAAAAAGGAAAGCCCCGGCTCCGCCGACCGCGTGGCTACTGCGGCCGGCTCCTTCCGCTCTGCTCGAGGGTCCTGACTATCTGACCGCGATCCCTCCGTAGCCGGTGTAGTAGATGAGAAAGTATCCCGCCCCGATGACAAACAGGGTCATCGCGGCGAGCACATCGGCGCCCACGACCGGATATTCGATCAGTGTCGTTGGCCGATTGCGAAGCCCGAAGCCGCGGGCTTCAAGCGCCATCGCCATGTTGTTCGCCCTTCGCAGTGCCGCCATGAAAACCGGAATCACCACCGTGACGTATCGGCGCATCCGCTCGAAGAGCCTGCCGTGATCGAAATCATAGCCGCGCAGCTTTTGTGCATCGACGATCGTCATCGCCGAATCAATAAACAGAGGGACTAACCGGAACGCGAGCGAAATCGCGAACCCGACGCGGTAAGAAACCCCGAGCTTCGCCAGTCCCACCGTGAATTCCTCCACCCTGGTGGTGGAGAGGAACAGCACCGAAGCGGCGAGCAGCTCTGCAAGCTTGATACCCCGCCCCAGTCCAAAGACCAGCGAGGTTCGACTTACGTGGATGAAAGGCAAATTGACGAGTGGAGTTCCCCGCCGATAGAAGAACATCCATACGATCGTGGTCGTGAAAATCAGAATCAGAAAATACCAACGATAGCGATAGAAGTTGCGCCACGACCCCGTAGCCTGGGCCACCCACAACATAAAAATCCCAAGCGGCAACAGCGCGATCGGATTGTCGACCCAGTACACCGACCAAAACATCACGAACAAGGCGACGACTTTGACGGTCGGGTGCAGCCGGTGTACGAAGGTGTCGCGGTCCAGATAGAGATAAATCGCCATCAGGCCCGTTCCTTGATCCAATCCACCAGGGACTGCGGCGTCAGAGCTAGAGTGCCGAGCTTGCGCGCGAGGCGAGTCACCGGCGGGGCGCGGAACGAGGAATGGGCGAGGATTTCATCCTGGACAAAGAAATCCTCCACCGCACCGTCGAAAAGCTTGTGCCCCTTGCGCATCAACACGACGCGCTTCGCATATTCCGCGACCAGCCATGGGGTATGGGTGATCATCACGATCGCGATGCCGTTTCGGTTGAGCTCTTGCACCAGCGCCATCATTCGACGCTGCTCGCGATGGTCGAGCCCGGTGGTCGGTTCATCGAGAATCAGCAGGCGAGGCCGCAGCGCCAACACGCTGGCAACCGCGGCCCGCTGTCGCTCGCCCTTGCTGAGCAGGAACGGATCGCTGTCGCGCGCATCCAGCAGCCCCACCGCGTCGAGCACCTCCACGCATCGCCGCTCGACTTCCTCTGCATCGAGGCCGAAGTTGCGCGGACCGAAGGCGACCTCGTCCCACACGCTGGCCGCCGAAATCTGATGGTCGGGGTTCTGAAAGACGTACCCCACCTCGCGGGCGGTCTCCGCCGCGTGCAGCGTCGCCCGGTCGCGCCCCTTGAGCATCACCCGTCCCGCAGTTGGTTGCAGCAGACCCACGATATGCTTGGCGAGAGTGGTCTTGCCGGACCCGTTCTGGCCCACAATCGCGAGGAACTCGCCCGAGTGAATCTCCAGGCCAATGTGCTCGAGCGCCGCTGCTCCACCTGGATACGCAAACGTGAGGTCCATGACCTCGACCAGCGGCGCCGAGAACGCTCGGTCCAAGCGCGCCTTCGGGCTCGGGGTTGCGGCCAGGATGGCGGGCTTGGAGTTGCGGAGCTTAGGAAACGTTCGCACGATTGCCTCATAAGCGGCATCGACATCGCTCACGTGGCCCCCGATTCCCAGCAGGTCAAGCACCCGGTTGAGGCCCGGCGAATGCACGTCGCACAGCTCGAGCAGATTGAAATTCGTCATCACTACAGCAGGCGGCCCATCCGCTACGATCCTGCCCTGGTGCAAGAGCAGAATCCGATCCGCGTGAAGCAGCTCTTCGGACTCGTGCTCGACGACGATCAGGCTCAGGCCTTGTCCCCGCAGTTTGGCGATCAGATCGAAGACTTCCGCCTTGCCTTCCGGATCGAGGTCGGTAGTGGGCTCATCCAGCACGATTATCGAGGGCCGCAGCGCCAGCACCGACGCGATAGCGAGCCGCTGTTTTTCTCCACCGGAAAGGGAAGTCGGATCACGTTGCTCAAAGCCCGCAAGACCGACCGCTTCAAGCGCAGGGCCCAGGCGGGCCTTCATCTCGGCACGTTCCATGCCGACCTGCTCCATCGCGAACGCGACTTCCAACTCCACACTGGTGCAGAAGAGCTGCGCCTCAAAATCCTGAAACACCATCCCCACCTGCGCCGCTGCTTCACACACCCGCAGGCTGTCGAGCCGGGTCTTTCCGATCACGATGATCCCGCGGAATTCACCACCTTCAAATTCGGGGATCAGGCGATTGAGGCATTTGGCGAGCGTGGACTTGCCGGCTCCCGATGCCCCCATGACTCCGATCATTTCGCCTCGTCCCTGTTCGAAGCTGAGGGACCGCAGCGCGGGAACGGTCGCGCCGTGGTAGACGAACGTAACCTCGGAGGCCGACAGCGCAGCTTCGGCTATAGATCCCTCCGCGGGAGTCTGCAGTTCGCTTTTCACATCAATGCGAGACCCGCGAAAGCCAGGAAGATCATCGGACTAACCAGGATCAAGACTGCCTTGTCGTAGGGCGCGACATTCATCCATGCGGGAAGGAACCGCGGCTGCCAGAAACCGGTCGAAAGCAGATTTCCAAGCAGCCACGCGCCGCCTCCACCCACAATCAATAGTGCAATTCCGGTGATCCTGGACGCGAGCGGCCGCAGCTTGAGTTCCGGCATTACGTCACCATAGAGCAACCGGCCCTTGCGAACCCGCGGGTACACCGCGGCAAGTATGAAGGGAGACAGCACCAATGCCGAAACCATGTTGTTGAGGATGATCACGTTGCCGAGCATCGCGAAAGGCCGAATCACCAGCACGTTGTCGCCCCATCCCACCAGGTCCGCACACAAAACACTGGCGACCAAGCAGGCGAAGCCGTACTTCACCGCCAAAAGTGGCGTGCGCGGAACCGGGCTCTGCCCGCCGCCTATCGTCTCCCACACCTTGAACGGAATGAGCGCGTAGACCAGGTTGGCGAAGAACCCGAAAATGTCTCCGGGAGAAGCGCCACCAAAGAAATCGCCAATCATGTTGCCGATCGCGCTACCCCAGGCCGCTGCCGGTCCGAAGAGAAACGAGCATACCACCGGAATCGCGTTGGCCGGTCGCAGCTCGGTGACGCCCGGAATCAACGGAACGACCTTGAACGGCACCAGCACCGCGGCATACAGCGCCGCCGAAATAGCGCACAACACCACCATGCGGGTGTTGCGCCACATCAACTGCAGGCCGCTCATCGGTCTTCGCTACGCGTGACGCGCACGCGTAAAGTAGGATTTGCCCTCGGCGCCAAAGCGCACCGGCGCTCGCAGCCTGAGACCTAGTGGATGATCGACAGCCACGTCCATCTTGACGCTGACCAGTATGCCGACCCGTCCGCCGCGATCAAGCGCGCTCTTGAAGCGGGCGTTACGGCAATGGTCGCGCCGGGAACCGGGGGGACGTCGAACCGACGCGTACTTGATCTCGCCCAGCGGTATCCGCGAGTGGTCTATGCTTCGTGCGGATATCACCCCGAGCGGCTTGAGCTGACCGATGCTGACCTGGAAGAGGCTCTGACCCTGATTCGATCCGAGCGCGATCTGCTCTGCGCCCTCGGCGAAGTCGGGATGCCTTGGTACGGAGAGCGCGCCCGGGAGCCCGGCAGGCTCGCAAGTGCGGCGCGTAACCTCGCACGCTTTGCCCGGGCCGCTGTCGACGCTGACCTTCCGATGATCATTCACGCCCCGCACGACAGCGCGCGTGATGCGTTGAGAGTCCTCAGGGAAGCCGAAGTCCGCCGCGCCGTGTTTCATTGGCACAAATCCGACGATGCAACGACGCATGCCATCCTGGAAGCGGGGTACTTCATCTCCCTCACGCCCGAAGTCGCCTACCGAGATCGCGACAAACACCTGGCAAAGATGGTTCCCTTGGGACGCATGTTGCTTGAAACCGACGGTCCCTGGCCACATGGCGGTCCCTTTGAAAACCGGCCGACCGAACCCGCGATGATCATAGAGACGGTTGATGCGGTGGCATCGACCCTGAATGTAAGGCGCGAGCTGGTCGGCGCTGTGACAACCACCAATACCCGGATGCTCTTTCGTATACCCCCTTAGGCCCGGGCTATTGCGGTGACGCGGCCCTTGTCGACCCGTGTTCGAACCCCTTGAAATAGATCTAAATAGTCGGAGAGTAGTTCAAGATAGCCCATGCCGATTTACGAATACGAATGCCAGGACTGTCATAGACGCACGAGCGTTTTAACCACCCGTGTCAGCGAACGGGTGCGCGCGCAATGCAAGCACTGCGGCGGCAGCAAGATGAAAAAGCTGATGTCGCGCTTCGCGATGCCCAAGAGCGAGGAGCGGCGGCTCGACTCTCTTTCCGACCCATCCAAACTCGGCGACTTCGACGAAAATGATCCGCGAAGCGTCGCCAAGATGATGAAAAAAATGGGTAAGGAGATGGGCGAGGACTTCAGCGGCGAGGACTTCGATGAAGCAATGGAAGAGATGGAGTCGGGCGGCGACATAGACGATAGCGGCGAAGGTTCCGGCGGTGACGACCTCTAGGACCTTACCAAAACGAGCTCCGACGCCGGCTAGCTTCCGTCCGCCCTGAGCAGAACTTCGTTTGTCCTCTGCCGCACGGACCCACCACCGTCGCCGCACTCAATCCCCAGATCGGGCACCTATTCGGGCATGAATGACGGACTGCCGGTTTTGGCGGTCTGACCGCCGTCGGCTACAAACGCGGCTCCGGTCACGAACGACGCAAGGTCAGACGCCAGAAACAGGACGACATTTGCCATTTCCTCGGGCTTGCCGAGCCGCCCCATGGGAATCGTCTCGTAAAACCGCTGCGCGAATCCGGGCTGCTCCAACGCAGGCGCGAGCAGCGGTGTATCGATGGCCCCCGGGCAGATGCAGTTCACCCGCACTCCATCGCGCGCATACTCGATCGCGCCTACGCGCGTAAGGTTGATCACCCCGGCTTTGGCGGCGTTGTAGGCGGCGATGCCATAGTCGGCGCGAAGTCCGGAGATTGACGCGGTATTCACGATGGCGCCCGAGCCTTGCGTACGCATAACCGGGAGCACGCGTTTCATCGCTCGCCAAACCGCCGTCATTCCGACATCTATCATGTAAGCCCACACCGATTCCTCAACGTCGGCCAGCCGTCCGGCGGCCTGAGTGCTGGTTTGGGCGGTAGCCGGCATCCCGAACGCATTGTTGTGCAAGAAATCGATTCGCCCGAAGCGGCGGTTGGTATCCGCGATCATCCGCTCGATGTCCGCCGGTTTGGTCACGTCGACCGACATCGCGGTGGCGCGCCCGCCGGCGTCGATGATTTCGTGCTCGACCTTCCGGGCATTTTCCTCGTTGATGTCGGCGATAACGACAGTTCCGCCGCGCCCGGCGAACCCGATGGCCGTCGCACGTCCGATTCCCGATCCGCTGCCCGTTACAATTCCAACTTTTCCGTCAAACCGCATGGTAGGTTCTCGCATACTGATTTCTTCCTAGTCAAAGACGCTAATCCTCAAACGCCCTGTAGCCGCAGCTAACCCGTCGGGCGGCGAATACGCTATCGTCGCAGCTCACAACGATTCACCCACGGAGAGGGCTCGATGAGACTTGTCGGGAAAGTCGCTTTGATTACCGGGGCTGGCTCGGGGATGGGCCGCGCCGCCGCATCGCTGTTCGCCCGCGAGGGCGCCAAGGTGGCGGCCGTCGATATCAACGAGGCGTCAGCGCAGGAAACTGCCGCGGCAATCGTCCGCGAGGGCGGCGACGCATTCGCGATGCGAGTTGACGTATCCAATTCGGAAGACGCGCGTTCGATGTGCGATGAGACCGCCCGTCGCTATGGCGGGCTGGACATCGAGTACAACAACGCCGGCATCGAGGGCGAAGGCGGCTTTCTTGCCCAGCTCAGCGAGGAAGCTTTTGATCGGGTCATCTCGATCAATCTCCGTGGGGTATGGCTCGGAATGAAATATGCGCTGCCCCATCTCATCAAGCGTGGTGGTGGAGCGATCATCAATACCGCGTCGGTAGCCGGAATCGTCGGCATCAAAGGCGCGGCCGCATACTGCGCAGCCAAGGCGGGCGTCATCGCGCTAACTCGGGTCGGAGCGATCGAGTACGGGCGCTATAAGATCCGAGTGAATTGCATTTGCCCTGGCGTAATTGACACTCCAATGGTGGGGCGCGTGTCCGAGCAAGGCGGCGTCACCTCGCAGACGAATGATCGCGTTTCCTTGCTGGGTAGGATCGGTAAGCCCGAGGAAATCGCCCGAACCGCGCTGTTCCTCGCCAGCGACGACGCTCCCTTTGCGACGGGTGCACCATTCGTAATCGACGGCGGATGGATCGCCCGCTGACGGTGAACCAATATGGCTTCCGGGATCAGCAGGCTTAAAGACAAAGTGGCTATCGTGACCGGTGCGGCCCAGGGAATCGGTCGTGCCATCGCCACGCGGCTTGCGGCGGAAGGCGCCGCGGTGGCAATCGCGGACGTGCAAGTCGACACCGCGCAAAAAACTGCTGGCGAAATTCAAAGCACCGGCGCGAAAGTCATCGCGGTCAAGCTCGACGTCACCAAATTCGAGGACGCGACCGCAGCTAGCGCTACAGTCGAGGGAGAGCTCGGGCCTATCGACATTCTGGTGAACAACGCAGGGTGGGACAAGCTCGAGCCCTTCGTCAACAGCGCACCAGAGACCTGGGAGAAGATCATCGCGATCAACTATCGCGGGGTACTCAACTGTTGCCGCGTGATCGCTCCGAAAATGCAGGCCCGCGGGAGCGGAAAAATCGTGTCGATTGCTTCGGATGCAGCTCGGGTTGGATCGACCGGCGAAGCGGTCTACTCGGGGTGCAAAGCCGCGATAATCGGGTTTTCGAAAACCCTCGCGCGCGAGCTTGCGCGCAGCCAGATAAACGTCAACGTGGTGTGTCCTGGTCCGACCGAGACCGCGCTGCTGCGCGAAGCAATGGCCGGCCGCGAAGGCGTGCTAGAGGCGATGTCGCGCGGCATTCCCTTTCGCCGACTCGGCCAACCCGAGGATCTGGCGGGGGCGGTGGCGTTTCTGGTCTCACCCGACGCAGACTACGTTACCGGACAGGTGATCAGCGTTAGCGGCGGATTGACGATGGCCGGGTAACGGGCGAGCTTTTAAAGCCACCTTGACGATCGGTTTGCCCATTTGAGACGCAGAACTGAGTTGTTCTGGCTCGTGCTGGCCAGTTTCTTGCTCGCCCTCGCCGCCGGGCGCGAAAGGCTTTGTCAGTTAGCGATTCCAATATCTTGGTTGATGCTCTCAGGCTCGGTGAGGACTCGAAGCATGAGGTGCTCCACGTTGGCGCGCGAAATCGTAACTCCTCCCCGGAGATTCCGCCCATATGCAGTACGGTAAGTGCCGGTGAGTAGCTTATTGGTCAGGCGCGGTGGTCGGACGACGGAGCTGCCGAAAGGCTGACCGGCTGAGCGTCCGAAGAAAGAGCCGCTTCTACGCGATTCTCTCTCTTTTGACTTGCGATGCGCTGCGCGCTCGATCGAACTCGTCCGCGATCGCCTGGTCGCGCGCCGCCAACTCTTCCATATCAACATCGGCAAACGCGAGAACTCCCATGTCGCTGTAGGCCTTTCTGACACGCGCCCCCCAGAGACCGATGTCCTTGATGGCCGGCACAATGCGGGTGAAGAGCGCTGCACGGAATTCCTTCATCCCGGGCGAATTCTCTTCCCACTCGATGCATTCCTTGATCGGCAGTCCCAGGCGCTCGTACACATCGCGCGAATTGAACCGGTCGCGCACTGTGTAACACGCATCAACCACAAACTCCTCACGTTCGGCGCGCTCCTTCTCGCTGAGATGCGGGTAATACTCGCGAAGTGCCAGGCGACCGAATGCCACATGGCGCGCCTCGTCCTGCATCACGTATGCGTTTACCGCTGCCGCGAGCTGGTTCTTAGCCATATCGCGGATGCCCGCGAAGGCGGCGAGCGCGAGTCCTTCTATCAGCACCTGCATTCCGAGATACGTCATGTCCCATCGCGAATCGCGCAGGATTCCTTCCAGCAGACTCTTGAGCGGCGGCGTGATCGGATAGGTCAGATCAAATTTCTCGTGAAGCAACCGCTTGTACACTTCAACGTGGCGCGCCTCGTCCATCACTTGTGTCGCAGCATAGAACTTCGCCTCGACGTCCGGCACCTGCTGTACGATTTTTGCGGTGCAGATCAGCGCACCTTGCTCTCCATGCAGGAACTGTGAGAGGTCATTGGCCTGCGAATGACGCCGGAGTTCGGCGCGCTCATTTCGCGTTAGTCGCTCCCACACCGGAGACCCATAAATCGAAAGATACTCGTCAGGTAGTTCTTCGGGATTTTCCGGGTCAAGGTCGAGCGACCAATCGATCCGATCACTCGCGTTCCACTGCTGCTTTTTGCCCTTTTCGTACAGGCGATGGAGGGATTCGCTGCCATCTTCATATTCCCATTTGAAACGGCTCTCAAAGGCTTCAGGTACGATCCATTCGAGTTCATCGATGGGCATTGCATATCGATTTGCGGTGGACATTAAAAGTTCTCCCAGAGTATGGATTCGTTGGATCGTGCGACCGGGCCGCAGGCTCCTGTTCCGCGCTACTGCTTCAAGTCACCCGCGCTGGTTAGTCAGATCGGGCCGAACCACTTCGATCGGATCGCGCAAGTCATCAACATAGCCGAGCGAATATGCACCGCGTTGATAGCCAATCAGGCGCAGCAATTCCACCGGCAATGTCCGTGCGATTTCGATAGGCACGGAAAGGTACTGGTTTTCTTCCTGACGCAGCCACGAGACGTTGTACTGAATCGTGATACCGGTTCGGTTGCCACTCGATCGATTGGCGCCGCCGCCGTGGTAAGTGGCTCCGGGGTATAACAGCACTGAGCCCTTCGTCATTTCCGCCGCTTGGGTATCGGCCTCTGTGAACCGCAGCTTGTCGTCAAGCTTGTGACTTCCCACAACGATGCGGGTGGCGCCGTTTTCCGCGGTGAAGTCGGTCAACGCCCACATCGTGCCCAACGAGACCGGATAGTCTTTGACGAAGGGGTACATATCGAAGGCCCACTGATCGCGATGGATCGCCTGCGCAGGTTCTCCAGGGCCGATCGTTATCACCTGCGTAACGTGCATTTGAAAACTGGTAGCTCGACTAAAGATTTGTTTCCCGACTCCGAGTACCAACGGATTCATCACGAGCTCGCGGGCGGTCGGGGATCGCGCGATCAACCCGCCCGTACGCTGCGTGCGCCGTCCCTCGAATTCGTCTTTACCGGCGGGGGTTCTATCTATCCAGGGGCGAAGTTCGGAAGCGATCTGATCCATCAGCTTCGAAGAGACGAGCCGATCGATTACTACAGCGCCATCCCGATCGATCGCGGCGAGAGCGTCCTCGCGGCGGGCATTTGCATCAAGGTGCAGGATAGTCATAGTGCGAACCTCGGTCTTCTATTTTCGGAGCCCTAGTCGCGCTTCTGCTCCACCCGGTCGCCGTGCGGCTTCTTCAGCTTCTCTAGGGTGTTCTCCAGGCGACCAAGGCCGAGGTTTTGGATTTCAGGCCGCACTACCTGGAGGGGATCGAGCAGATCGCCCACGTAGCCAAGCGCATAGGCTCCGCGCTGATAGCCCATCAGCCGAAGCAGTTCGACTGGCAGTGTGCGTGCGACTTCCATCGGCACCGCCAGGTATTGATTTTCCTCTTGCCGCAACCAGGAGAGGTTGTACGTAAGATTGATTCCAATGCGGGTTTCACTGGAACGATTCGCGCCTCCGCCGTGATAAACGCTGCCGCTATAGAACAGCACGGAGCCCTTGGTCATTGCGGCGGGTATGGTGTCTTCTTCCTTAAAGCGCAGCTTGTCGTCGAAGCGATTGCTGCCCGGAATCACCCTGGTCGCGCCGCTTTGTTCAGTGAAGTCCGTCATCGCCCAAATGGTGTTGCACTGAACCTCGTATCCTTTCGGAAAACTGAAAAAATCAAAGGCCCACTGATCGCGATGGATGTGCTGCGCCTGTTCGCCCGGACCGATTGCGATGACTTGGGTCAGGTGGAGCTGATAGCTGGCAGCGTGGCCAAGAAACCTGCCGCAGGTGGCGAGCACGAGCGGGTGCATCACTAGCGAGCGGCACTTGGGCGACCGAGCGATCAGCGAGCCGGTGCGGCGTGTATTTCGTCCGGAAAAGCTGTCCGGCCCCGGCTTGGTGTTTTCAATCCAAGGACGCAGTTCCGCCATGACATCGTCGACCTCACCCGCGCTCAGGACCGAGTCGACAATTACGGCGCCGTCACCTTCGAGCGCTGCGGAAACTTCCTCGCCGCTAGTAGTTGTTTTCAGATGGCTGATGTTCATCGCACCGACGTCCTTCTCCGATTCGATTCGCGCACACGGCGCGACCGACGATTTCCTACAGCTGTGTCACTCGCGGATCGCTCGCTGATGAGCGCTTCGATGACAAGGCTGAGCCTTCGTTTCAGGTCTTCGAGCTGAGCTCCAGTATGAGTCAGTCGTTCGATCTCGAATCCGCGCACCACGTCGATAATCGTGCGCGCCGCATCGACTGGACGCGCCGCTCCGAGCTCCTCCAACGCGGCCGTGAGACGAGCTTCCATCCATCTTTCGTAAGCATTGAACTCACGAGCCAACGCGGGATCGCGGGCCGCGTAAAGAATCAGCTCATACTCCACCCGAACTATTGTGGGATTGTCGGAAAACTCCCGGCGCACAATCTCCAGCACCAATTCGATAATGCCCGAGGGAGTGTGGGGCCGCTTCTCATCCTCGACGTCGGAAATGAATGCGATAGCCTCGGACAGATAGAGACGAAATGCTTCGCGAAGGAGATCCTCACGAGAATCGAAGTAATAGGTAAGTGAGCCCAGCGGGACCTGCGCGCGATCCGCGACACGCCGAAAGGTAATCGCATCAGGACCGCCGTCGGCGACGATATGGAGGGCCGCCTCCAGGATTTCCTTGCGTCGCGCTTCGGCCGAAGAGTGAGGTTTGCTTTGGTGTCTGAAAAGCATCTGTACAAATGTACGCGTCAGTTGTTCGCTCGTCAAGAGATAGATGCCTCGCCTGAAGAGCCTCCAGACCGGAAAGAAGGGACCCGTAGAAAGCGACCAGAATGTGAATCAAAGTTGTCGCGTCAAAACTGTGAGACTATGAAGCTGAGCGGTCGGCAGAAAATCCTTCGTGGGTCGGTTCGTCCCGTAGAGTCACCGCAGCGCAAGATGTTGGTCGCAGCGTGATATCGACCCCCTGCGTTTGATTTTAACGTCTGTCCTCAAAGATCTCCGACGCACCAGGTTCATAACGTAAGCAGGTTTTGTTATCCTCTGCCTCATCTAGGACCTTGATCGAACGCCTCGTCTGAACTATCGTTCAGAACATCAAGAAGGCGGCGGAGTAGCACTAGATGCCCGACTTGGAGCCACACACAACTCGCAATTTTTCCGGCCCGCAGGGACTGCCGGTCGAGTACAAGGACCTGCTGGTGCGCATGCTTTCCATCCAATCGCGCATCGAGTCCGAATACATGCTCGCCGCCGAGCGCACCCTCATGAAGCCGCTGGCGATGGCGCCCACTCCCGAGGACAAGGCCGAGTATGCGGCTTTCTGGTCGGATGAAGTCCGGCACGCGAGTTACTGGATGAAGTTGCTGGAGGATCTCGGAGTTCACGTCGACGAGGCGTTTATGGCAACGCCGATGCCGATTTACATCTTCGAAATGCGCGATCAGGCGCAGGACTGGATCGAATACGGTCTGTTCAGTTTTTTCGCCGACCGTCAGGGCGCCTACATGGGCTATGAGTGGGTCGGCTGCTCGTACGAGCCGCTCGCGCGAATCGCGGACCGCGTGCACAAGGAAGAACTGGGCCACGCGGCATTCGGCTACAAGCTGCTGCGCCGCCATCTCCAGCGCGACCCCGAGCACGGGCGGGAGAAACTGGTTCACTACCTTCGGAAATGGTATCCGGCCGGACTGGACATGTTCGGTAAATCTGGATCGAAACGCCAGCACGATTTCCTGCGCTGGGGCTTGCGCCGGCGCACCAACGAACAGATGCGCGACGAGTTTCAGGCGGAAGTAAACGCCCTGCTCAACCGCCTCGAAGTGCCAATACCCGATCCCACGGTAGGCCGCCGGTTCCTGTAGGCGGCGACCCGCCACCGGGGCTCGTTAGAGAAAGATTTTGAAGAAAGCCGCAACCCAGACCACCGCCGCACGACGGATGGTCAAGCTCAAAACCGGCGCGAAACTGCCTGGCCCCGACGAGCGCTATGACGCCAACATCGATCACATTCTGCGCGCAGCGGCGTCGGTATTTGCCGAGAAGAGCTTCGGCTTGGCCTCGGTCCGCGACATCGCGGCACACGCGCGGATCTCCTTTCCCCGCATCTACTACTATCTCCGGAACAAGGAAGAACTCCTCTATCTGATTTCGCGCCGCGCGTTCGAAGAACTGCTGAAACGTGCGGAGGAAGCCGCACACGGCGCGCCCGATGCGGCAAGCCGGCTGCGCAAATTCATCGCAGGTCATCTCGAGTACCACATGGACAATCTCCCGGAAATGAAGGTCCTGGTGCGCGAGGCCGACTCCTTGACCGGGCGCTATTCGGCCGATATCACGCGCCTTAAGCGCGACTACTCGCGGCTGTGCCGCAAGATAATCGACCAGTTCGCCGACGAACGGGGACACCCGCTGGATCGCGAGGGCAGCCGGATTGTGACTTCGCTTCTGTTCGGCGCGATGAACTGGTTTTACACCTGGTATGAACCCACTCGGGATTACGAGCAGCGCGCGCGAATAATGGAGGAAGTCTTTCGGATGGTCGCCGGGTCGATCGCCAACCACTAGCCGGTCATTGGCATGCTGGATGGGTGTACGCCATATCCCGTGGAATTTCGGGAGCGCTACCTCCGCGAAGGTTATTGGCGCGCTGAAACGATCTCCCAAGCGGTGTCCAGGTCTGCGCTCGCGCACCCGGAACGAATCGCGGTGGCAGATGCGAGTCGCACCCTTACCTACGCGCAGTTACTGGAAGAAGCTCGCAGCTTCCGTGACGTTCTGGCAAAGAATGGGCTCAGGTGCGGAGAGCGAATAATCGTCCAACTTCCCAACTGTGTGGAATTCGCCAGTCTGTCGTTGGCCTGCTTCGATCTCGGCGTCATTCCAATCATGGCGCTACCCGCATTCCGACGAGCTGAGTTGGCATACCTGGCGAAGCTCACCGATGCGAAGGCAATCGCGAGCGCGCCCGAGTACCGCGGCTTCGATCACGCCAAGCTGGCGGTGGAACTCTGCAACGAAATCCCTTCGCTGGAATCGGTCTTCAGCGTCTCACCGCGAACCCGCACCATCGATCTGCACGAGGCAGTGCCCGATTCAGAACCACTCGGTGCCTCGCGAGGCGACCCATTCGAGTGTGCGTTATTTCTCCTCTCCGGAGGTACCACCGGCCTGCCCAAGCTAATTCCGCGCACCCATGCAGATTACCTGTATAACGCGCGTGAGGCGGCCGTGGTCTCCGCACTCGAAGCGAGGAGCCGAATCCTGATTGTGTTGCCGACGGAGCACAATTTTGCGCTGGCGAGCCCCGGACTGCTCGGAGCTCTTCTGACCGGTGCGGCGACGGTCTTCAGCCAGGACACGCGGGCTGCCGACCTCGCGGCGACGATTTCACGCGAGCAGATTACACACCTGCCGTGTGTCCCGACTCTCGCGATCACCCTCCTCGACCTGCCGGAACCCGAGCGCCGCCAGCTCGACGCGCTGCAGGTCATCACGGTTGGCGGGCAACGTCTGCAGCAGGCGACTGCAAACAGGCTCAAGCGCGCGTGGTCGAGAATGGCAGTGCAGCAGGTGTTCGGGATGGCGGAAGGCTTACTGTGCTATACGCGCCTAGACGATCGGGATGAGGTTGCATGTTCGACACAAGGGCGACCACTTTCGCCTGCTGATGAAATCCGCATCGTCGATGAGACCGGACGCGAGGTCGCATCCGACGATTGCGGCGAACTCTGGTGTCGCGGACCCTACACCATTCGGGGCTACTATCGCGCCCCCGAACGCAATGTCGAGGCATTTACCCGGGACGGCTTCTATCGCACAGGAGATCTCGTTCGCCGCGATTCCTCCGGCAACCTGGTGGTCGTGGGGCGCATCAAAGACCAAATCAATCGCGGCGGCGAAAAGATTAGCGCCGAAGAGGTAGAGTCCCATTTGATCGCTCATGACTCCGTGTCGGCCGCTGCCGTCGTGGCGATGCCCGATGAGCTGCTTGGAGAACGTGCGTGCGCGTTCGTAACGCTCAAGCCGGGGGCCAGCCTGGAGCTGGAGCAGATGCGGGAGTTTCTCGTCACGCGCGGGCTGGCCCGGTACAAATGGCCCGAACGGCTTGAAGTAATCGATTCGATGCCTCTGACCAATGTTGGCAAGGTGAAAAAGGCGGAGCTGCGGCGCGATATCGAAATGCGAATCGATCGCGAGCATCGGCGCGAGAGGGGGAGTGACAGCACGCACACCCACAATCGCGCTTAGCGAACGCGCGAGAGAGGGAATCGACATGGACGTACAAAAAGGACTTGGTGAGCTCGATGCCCTGATCAAACGGCTGGAGCGTAACAATCGCACGCTCAAATCTCATCCGACCATCGAAAAAATCGAACGTGGCGAACTCACGATGCCCCAGCTCAGGCATTGGGCAACCCAGCTGTTTGTCGGCAACAAGGGCCACAACGCCAACATCCTAGGTTTGATCTATGCGAAGTGTGATGACTTCCCCGCCCGAAAGGCCATCGTCGAGAACCTCATCGAAGAGGAGTTAGGGCGAGTCTCTGGTGTCAATCGGTCACATCCGGAGCTGTATCTCGAGTTTGGCGAAGCGATTGGGATCCCGCGAGAGGAGCTGTTACACGCCCGCATGACGCCCGATGCGACCGCGATGGTGCACTGGATGTACTGGCTGGCGGATTCCAAGCCCTGGTACGTGACCCTGGCGGGGATCAGCCTGGGCTCAGAGCTTTTCAATCCCGATGCGTACGTTCGCGTGATCGACGGCTTGCAGCGGCACTATCATCTCTCCGACGACGCCCTGCTCTTCTTCTCAGTCCACGTGAAGGTGGACAAGGACCACGGCGACTCCAGCGCGGGCTCGATTTTTCTGGCGATCCCGGAAAGCGCGGCCGCCGAGACCTTGTGGGCGGTAGAATCGCATATCGAGTTCATGCGCCGGCTGTGGGCAGATACCAATCCGCCGGTCGCCTGATTCTCGGCGAATCAGATGCTACGGTCTCTTCAGGTCTTGCACGATCTCTTTGAGCGTTCCGCGATCTTGCTCGCTGCGCACCGGCATATCGAAGCTCAGGCGACTAACCCCTGCGAACCGCTTCTTGATCGTGGCCGCGATATCCCGGTAAGTGCCCACCGCAGCAAACGCATGGACCATCTCCTCGGTTACCAGCTGGGCCATGTCGCGCCACTTCTGCTGTACCGAGAGTTTGTGGAGCTGCTCGGCAGTATCGCCCCAGCCATCGATTTCGAAGCTCGACCGATATGATCGCGTCGATCCGTAAAACGCGATCGTAGACTTCATGTTTTCGACGCCGCGCGCGACCGTGTCCTGGTCCTTGCCTGCAACCAGAAATCCCCCGCCGCCGATTTCGAACTTATCCCAATCAGACGCGGGCCGGGCGGATTTCTCGAAGCCTTTTTTCAAGTTCGGAAAAGCAATCTGTTCCAGGTAGTTGCGCGTCACGATTCCGTGCAGGCGGACTCCGTCGCAGACCTCGCCAGCGACCTGAAGCATCCGCTCCTGAACGGCGGCTATCAGGACCGGGATATTGGGGTGGGTCTGGGGAGGCGGTGAAAAGTTCGGAGTCATCAAGGAAACGTTGTAGTGCTCGCTGCGGAAATCTATCGGCTCGCCGGTCTGCCAGGTCCGCCAGCACGCGCGCATGGCGCCGACATAGTCTTTCATCCGCTGCGCCGGCTTTGACCACGGCATGGCAAAGCGCCGCGTCACGTGGCCCTTCACCTGCGAACCGATCCCGAGCACAAAACGGCCGCCGCTCATGCGTTGTAAATCCCATGCGGTATAGGCGGTGGCCACGGGACTCTTCGTGAAGCACAGCGCAATTCCCGTCCCTAATTCCAGGTGCGAAGGCTCCTGGGCCGCAATCGCCACAGCCAAATACGGGTCATGCTGGGTTTCCACGGCAATCACCGTGTCGTAGCCGAGTGCTTCCGCATCGCGCACCTGATCACGCAGGGTCGACCACGATGGTTCGTGACGCTTCCCCTCCTGCTGCATGTCCGGCGAGTATGGAGTTCCGAAATGAAGTCCGCGTTCGACTTTGATCCTGGCCATGCGGCGTTTATCTCGTTGCGCCGCCCGCCCTGTCAAGCCGCGCGAGAGTTGGGGTTGCGAGGACTGCGGGGTGGAAGTTTCAGGCTTTCACGCCAGGCCGGTCGCCCGGGGCGAATTGACGGATGACTAGCTGACTGGGATGCCGGGAGCTGGAAAACTGCGGCACATCTCGGCGACCTCGCCAGCGATCTTCTGCAGGCGCGCCTCGTCGCCGGCGTGAGAGACCGCCTCGTCCATCCATCGTCCGATGTGCTTCATCTCGGCTTCCCGCATGCCACGCGAGGTAACTGCCGGGGTTCCAAGCCGGATTCCGCTGGGACTGAATGGCCTGCGGGGATCGTAGGGGACCGTGTTGTAGTTGCACACGATCCCGGCGGTATCGAGGGACTTGGCCGCCTTGCGCGCAATTACTTTCTTGTTGGTCAGGTCCACCAGAATGAGATGGTTGTCGGTACCTCCCGATACCAGCGAAAACCCCCGCGCCAGCAATTCCTCCGCGAGGGCCTTCGCATTGCGGACTATCTGGCCGGCGTATTGTTTGAACTCCGGGGTCGCAGCTTCTTTCAGTGCAACGCCAATGGCGGCGGTGGTGTGGTTGTGCGGGCCGCCCTGCAAACCAGGAAATACCGCGCGATCGATAGCATCCGCTACTTCCTTGCGGCAGAGAATCATCGCCCCACGCGGTCCGCGCAGAGTCTTGTGGGTAGTGGTCGTTACCACATCGGCGTAGGGAACCGCGTCTGGATGGAACCCGCCCACGATCAGGCCGGTGATGTGTGAAATATCGGCGAGCAGGTAAGCGCCGACTTCTTTGGCTATCTCGCCAAACGCCCTGAAATCGATGGTCCGTGGATAGGCCGTCGCGCCCGTCACGATGATGCGTGGACGCTCTTTTTTGGCCATCTCTCGCACCACGTCATAGTCGACGCGATGGGACTCGCGATCGACCCCGTATTGGACTGCACGCCAGAAGGTGCCGGTGATGCTGACGTTCCAGCCGTGGGTCAAATGCCCTCCCATCGGGAGCGCAAGACCCATGATCGTTTCGCCGGGTTTCAAAAGGCCGAAGTAAACCGCAAGATTTGCGGGCGAGCCCGAGTACGGTTGCACGTTGGCATGTTCGGCTTTGAACAACGCCTTGGCACGCTGAACTACGAGGGTCTCCAGCTCGTCGATGTGCCGTTGGCCCTCGTAGTAACGCCGGCCCGCGTAGCCCTCGGAGTACTTGTTGGTGAGAACCGAGCCGGTGGCCTCCATAACCGCCTTCGAAGCATAGTTCTCGGACGGAATGAGCCGGACGGACTCGTGTTCGTAGCGCTCTTCCTTACGAATTATCTCGTAGATTTCCGGGTCGGTTCGCTTGAGATCGTCCACGCCGCGCCTCTTTAGAAAGCCTAAGCCTACAGAGCGATGCGCCGCGACGCAAAACAGGTGCGCCAACCGGTTGGCGTGGAGCCGGGTAAGTGTCCCGGTGAAGAACTTGGCTGAGAACCTTGACCCTACTGCAGATCTGGCGGAGTAACTTTTGCAATCCAGTCGCGGTAATTGCCGCCGTAGCCAACCGCCTGTTGACGCTCTTGCAGGCGGTGAACGATTTTCTCCACCGCTTCGGGCGCCAGTTTCGGCCGCGCGTCTAAGACAGCGGCAATCTGCTCGGCTTCGGCCTGTGCTGCCCGGCGCGCACCTTCGGCAAGCGGAAGCTGTTCGCCGCTGAGTCCCAGGTATGCTTCGGCAACGCGGGTTCCGACCTCGGTTCCGCTCTCAAGAGAATCCTTGATGTTGCCCTTACCGGTGAGCACGTTCCCGGCGGCAAACACCGCCGTCGGGCCGTCCAGCAGGAGCCCGATCTTTTCGTTGACGTAAGTATAGACTTCGCCCTTCTGTGGAATGCCAGGAATGGGCTCCGGAATGCTGCCGATCGAACTTATCGTAAGCTCTCCGCGAGCGGCCTCCACCGGGCTGTCGAGAATCCGCACCCGTCCATCGGCTACTTCCGTGGCGTTGAATTGTGCCCCCACCATCTTTTGGTCCTCGAGCAGAAGCCCGGTTGGCGCGCGTAATTCCTGGAACTCGAAGAGGTACTTGCGCATCGCCTTCTCGAGAATCTTGCTGCGCGCCATACGCAGTGATTCCGCACGTTTCGGGGGCGCATCGGGCGGGATGTCGGATAGCGGCATGTCGATGACGCGGCGGCGATAAAACAGCTTGCAAGGCTGGACACCGAGGTCGGCCCATTTGAGTTTGTGAGTGGCGAGTACCGGCTCGAGACCCTCGCGCTCGAGCCGTAACATTTCCTCCCGGATTCCCCGCGCGGCCAGAGCCGCCAGTGCCATCTCGATTTGAAGTACTTTTACGACGTCAATCGATGCCAACCCGCCGCCGACGACGATGGTACCGGGCTTGAGCTGGTAGCGTGGGCCGCCGTAGGCGCGCTCCGGATAGTGATTGAACCAGTAAATGAGCGGGTTCTGATAGACCAAGCCCTTATCCACGAACTGATCGGCGCCTTCGACGGGAAAAGCGCGGTCCCTCCACGCCCCGTGAGTCAGAACGACCCCGCTGATGCCCCATGCGGTCCGGAGCTCTTCAAACTCCAGTTCCCGACCCATGCGGGTGAGCGGCACGTAAGCGACATTCGGGTGGTCGAGGCGTTTGTTGATCTCCTCGTATTCGTCCTTGCGCTGCTTAACGTGCCAACGTGGCAATCCGTCTTCGATTTTTCCATACGGTCGTGGGTTTTGCTCGAAGACGATAGCCAAGGCGCCGCGCGCGGCGAGGATTCGCGCGATTTCGGATCCCGCGGTCGCCGCCCCGACGACTGCGATTACGTGCCGCGAGTTGGTGACAGTCCCTGATTCCGCCATAAGGGAGTATTCATTAGCGTCTCGACGTTCGGGGTGCAATCGGCTCTAAAATACCAATTTATCTTGCGCAGGCTGGCGTTGCATGGTTTTCTAGGACCGCTGCGGGAGCGAGCGGTCGGTGCGGTTCCGATACCCCGAAATTGCGATTGCTGGAATTCTTACCCTAATCCTCTGCACTTGTTCTGCCGGATACAAAGCGTACACCGCTTCAGGTGGCGGCACCGAAGCTGCGGTCGGAGAACAACACGACACCCCCTATTCAGCCAGGGATAGTTTGGCGACTACAGAAGATGTGCTGCGGGGGGAGGGAGTGCTGTTCCAGATTCAACCCGATGACAAGCTTGAGACCTTGTGGCGCCCGGCCGACAAGCCGGCCGGAATGCTCGCAAGCGCCGTGGGTGTCAATCCGCAATACCGATACATCATCGAGATTGTCCCTACCGGCCAGCGAACTAGCCGAATCGTCGCCAACGTTGAAACGCAGGATGTCGCGGACGACGAGATCGCTTCATACCTGCCGAGCAAGAAACTGAATCTCTTCAACAAGTTCGACCAGCTCGCCACTCAGTACCCGCCGCCATCGAGCACACCTCGCCATGGCGGGGTCAACTTCGCCCTGCTGCCTGGAGAAAACCTCCGTGCACTGGCGAAACGGGCTACTGGTAACGAGGCCAACTGGGAGAAAATCGCAAAGGACAACGGGCTTACGTCGTCGAGCGATTTGAGCGGCGTGCAGAGCATATGGGTCAGCGACTCGCTGCTCCAACAGAAGGGAGGTTCTCCCGGTGATCCATAAAGACCACCTGGCAGAGGTGTTCCACTGGTTCCTCGCCGCTTCTGAAGAGGACGTCGGTCTGACTGCCAGTTTAGTCCGGTCAGTCAGTCGTTCGTCGACAGTTCGGTGGGATCATACTCGGGGCATAGTCCCGACGGGCTCACCGCCGCGACAACGGCCAGAAACTGCTCGAAGGTCATTTGCATGTTGAGGAATCCACCTTGGCAGAATACCCAGCCGTAGTAGTCGAGAATCTCGTCCGGAATGGAAAGCGGCAACCTCGGCAATGTGTTGACCGTCGGAAACGGGCGCGGTTCGTCGCGATGGACGGAATCAAACAGCCGGACGTTCGAGGGATCCTCTTCGTCCACAACGCTGCCTTCCCTCAACGGAATTACCTTACCCCTCATGCTGCGGCTCATAGCCATGGAGCCTCCTGCCTAAGACAAAGCCCCCACTTGCTACGCCTAATTTTAGATCATAAGGGCTCCCGGTCAAGCGAAAGCAGGGATGAAAAAACGCGCACAAGCGCTACTCAGCGACGACAGAAATCCAAGGTGAACATGACTTCAAAAGCCATAACCCCTCAATTTAATTATGTTTTCTAGCTTTCAAGCCCTCGTTTTGGGAGCCGTGCAAGGGTTGACTGAGTTTCTGCCCGTCTCCAGTTCCGCCCACTTGATCCTGATACCGTGGTTGCTCAATTGGAAAGATCCCGGCTTGGCCTTCGACGTGGCCTTGCACCTGGGAACCCTGCTAGCGCTCATAATCTATTACTGGCAAACATGGATTAAATTAGTTCGATCCTTAATGAACGACGACGTAGCTTCTCGGCGCTTGTTATTTCTACTTATAATCGCTTCCGTCCCGGGTGCGATTATCGGGGTACTGCTGGAAAAGCAGGCCGAGACCATCTTCCGCTCACCGCTATTGATCGCAAGCACAATGGCGGTGCTGGGAATGGTTTTGTGGTTAGTTGACAGGTTGTTTCACTCCCGCCGCAAGGTGTCCGATTTCACGGCGGCCGATGCCCTGCTCATTGGTCTCAGCCAAGCCCTAGCCATCGTCCCCGGGGTTTCCCGATCGGGCGCCACCATAACGATGGCGCGCGCGCTGGGAATTGAGCGCGAGGATGCGGCGAACTTTTCATTTCTGATGGCGACGCCAATCATCGCCGGCGCCGGATTGTTGGAGGCCCGCAAACTGGTTGCTACCGGCATGCATGCTCCCGTCTTGTGGGGGTTCCTTGCCGCGGCGGTATTCGGGTTGGCGGCGATCGCCGGGTTGATCCGATTTGTGCGGACGCGAACCTATCAGCCGTTTGCGTGGTACCGAGTCGCCGTCGCACTGGTGGTCTTTGCCGTCGCCCTCGTCTGAAGTGAATTGTGCGCCTCAAGCTGCCGTGCCAGCGGGCCGCCCCGCAGCTGGCCCGGAGACGCGAAGGCGCGCCTTCAAGATCGGAGTAACTCTCGCCCTCAGCAACACCATCATCGGCGCCGGGCAACCTGCACTCACCCGCTGGGGAGCTACCAACCTGGATCCATTGCTGTTCTGTACGGGAGCAGTAGTAGTCGCTGCACTGTTCTGCGTCGTTTTCATGTATTCGCGCGGCGAGCTGAAGTTGGTGTTTGGCCGAGCCTTCCGGCTTCGGCTCGCCATGATGTCCGCGATCGGAACCATGGCCACCAGTCTCTTGCTCACCTTCGGCATGACCCGGATTAACGCGATAGCGACCACCATCCTTCTTCAGAGCGAACCGATCTATTCGCTGGTACTCGCGATTATCGTGGTCCGCGAGCGGCCATCGAACCGACAGCTCCTGGCAACTGCGACGATTCTGGTGGGCATCGCTTCCGTGTTTGCCACCGGAGGGGCGTTCTCACCGGCCTGGGCTGCGCTGGTGGTTCTGATCACCCCGCTGTTTTGGCAAACCTCGCATGTGATGGGCCTCAGCATGATGCCGCCTCTGTCGCCGTTGACGGTTACGTCTGGACGGATGATCTACGCGGCGCTCGGACTCGGGGCGCTGCTGATTATCACTCGACCTGCGACGCTGCCCGAGTTGGCGAACGTTGGCACACTCACGATCATCGTGGCGACTGGATTGTTCATCTATTTTCTGAGCGCGCTGACGTGGTACGGAGCAATCAGCCGCCTGTCGCTGGCCTGGACCACGGCCCTGGTCGTCCCGGCAATCCCTTTGCTGTCGATTCTGTTCGCTGTGGTCTTTCTTGGTGAACGGGCGACGGCGCGAGAAATTCTTGGTGTGTTGATTGCCATTGCGGGAGTCCTGGCGCTGGTACTGGGGGCCGACGCCCATCGCCAACATCCGGCGGGCGATGCCGTGGAAGCTGTTCATCAGCCGCTTACCTAGACCGCAAAGGGCAGAGTTTGCATTGCCAATTGACTCTGCTACCCATGAGGAACTAATTGAGCGGAAGCACCAGGTCGGCATTCAATCGCCGAACCTCAAACAATTCGAGGGAGTAACCATGGCACGACTCATCAGACACGACGTGAATCATCCGTACGAAATTGCGGAAGGAACCGAGTTGCCGCTCTACATCTGCGGATGCGGGCTGTCGAAGAACAAGCCATTCTGCGACGGCAGCCACAAGAAAACGCGCGACGAAGAGGCCGCCGACACCTACATCTACGACGACGCCGGGCGGACCCGGGTGATCAAGCAGTACTGATCCAGTGACGGGGAAAGAGGTGGACGCGTCCGCGTTCCACCTCGGACCTCTCCGTCATTGCGCGCGTAGCGGTCAATGCGTCTCGACGCCGCCACAGATGTTGAGGGCCTGACCGGTCATGTAACCGCCATCGTCGGACGCAAGAAACGCAACCACGTTGGCAACATCATCGCCGGTTTCCATTCTGCCCATCGGCACTTGCGCGACGAACGTTTTAATAACTTGATCGCGGTTTAGATTGCGGGTCGCGCCAACCATATTGATCAAGCCTTCAAGCAGCTGGGTTTCCACGAACCCCGGACAAACCGCGTTGACCGTGATCCCGAATTGGCCCAGTTCCAGGGCCAGGCTCCGGGTGAGTCCGATCACGCCATGTTTGGCCGCGCAGTAGGCAGCCATGCCCGGACCACCGCGTTTTCCTGCAATCGAGGCGGTGTTGATGATTCGACCGCCGCGCGCCCCCGCGATGATTTTGGGTGCGACATGCTTGGCGCAAAGGAAGGCGCCGGTGAGGTTCATCGCAACCGTTTTGTTCCAAGAATCGAGCGATTGCTCGACCACCGTGCCGCCCCCGACCCCACCGCCGGCATTGTTGCATACAATGTCTATCCGCCCGAACTCTTTCATGGCCGCGTCGCTCATCCGGGCGACTTCACCCTCATCGGTCACGTCGACCTTGACCGCAATCGCGCGGCGGCCCAGGTCTCGGATGGTCGCGGCAACTCGCTCGAGTTCTTCCATCTGGCCAAATTTCGCATCTGGGTATTCAGCTATCGAGCGGCAATAGTCCGCCGCCACGATATGCGCACCTTCGCGCGCCAGACGCATCGCGATCGCCTTGCCGATTCCCCGGTCGCGTGCACATCCGGTAACTATCGCCACTTTGTCTTGCAGTCTCATATTTTTTGCACTCCCCACTGCTGGTCTGCCTCCCACGCCGGGTGGCCCGTGCGCCCCCGGAATCTCGCGCAGGAATGCTCGCGTCGGTATGTTAGTCGGAGCCCACCGGGTTGGAAATGAGAGACACTGGAGAGATCTCACGCGCGGACGAGGAGATGGTTTCGCCGTCCGCTTCTAACGTCTCATCGTCGGCCGAATCCGCGACTGCGGCGGCCATCCAGATCGGCGCAATCGCAACGCCATGGCCCGCGCTCCTTATCCTGATCGCGCTCGGCTCGCTCCTGTTCTTGTCCAACCTCGGTGGCTATCCGCTCTACACCAAAGGCGAACCTCGGGAGGCCGTGACCGTGTTCGATATGGTG